>JAOTWS010000006.1 GCA_029862745.1 Nitrosopumilus sp.
TTCTTTTGGCTGCAGTCTTTTTAGCTGGTTTTCTTTTGGCTGCAGTCTTTTTAGCTGGTTTTCTTTTGGCTGCAGTCTTTTTAGCTGGTTTTCTTTTGGCTGCAGTCTTTTTAGCTGGTTTTCTTTTGGCTGCAGTCTTTTTAGCTGGTTTTCTTTTAGATTTACGTTTCCTTGCTAAAAATTCTCGGAATTTTAAAGATGCTTTATTTAAAGCATTTTTAGCAGATTCTTCTGCTTTGATTCTTCTTTCCAATTCTTTCACAAGTTTTTCTGCAGATTTGCGACTAGTTACCATTGTTTCACGGAGAGTAGGTTTTGATCTAGATTGTTTTTGAATGGTTGAATTGATTTTTGATTTTATATTTGAAAAGTTTGCAATTTCATTTGCAATTTTTTTAGTAGTTTTTTTTCTATTTTTAATTTCAGAGACAAGTTCTTCAATATGATCATTTAATGAACGTAACCTAGCCTCAGCATTTTGTTTTTCTTCAGGATTTTCAGCAAATTCAATCTCTTGTTGAATATTTTCAACAGATTCTTTTTCTCTAGCAAGACGTTCTTCTGCTGACGCCACCAGTCTTTCAATACTTTCCAATTGAGATACTTTTTGGTTAAGCACTGTAGAAACATCAGATGCATTCTCTTTTTCAGAGTCTATTTTTTTCTCAATTGACATAATACCAGAAGCTGAACGTTTTTCAGCAGATCGGTATTTTTTTAGTTCTGCTTCTGCTTGTGATCTTAGCTTTGTTGCTTCTTGTTTCTTTTTACGTAATTGAATTAGTAACTTTTCTACGGATGCCAATGTTACAATTATGATAAATGACAGGATTAAGTTGTTAATATGTTCAGGATTTGACTTAGCGGTAAAGAAAATTAACTAACTTTGATCGCAAAACCAGTTTTTTAAAAAATATTAGATAAGAAGTTTTATCATATTCAATGGATTTTCATCCTAAAGATTTACCAATATCAAAGACATATGATCTAAAAGATGAAAAAGAAGCGATTGATGTAGTAGCAGAAATGGTAAAAATAGGTTTTAAAGATAAAAAAGATGGATTCAAAGTATTATTTCCAAAAGAATCAAAAATTGCAAAAAGAATTGGATATACAATAACAACAGGAGTGACACACGGGCTCAAACAAAAAAAAGAAATTCCAGACATAAGATATTGGACATATCATCATGACAATGATCACTATGCGATAGTTTTGATAAGTAGTAATGCATTAAGTGATTTAGGTTTTTGATTTGTTAAAAATTTTGTAAAGTTTTGTTCTTTTTGCCATAACTCCTGCAAGCATTATACCAATCACAGTTCCTCCAATGACGTCCATTGGATAGTGTTGTAAGACATAGATTCTACTAATTGAAATCATTACAGGATAAATGAACAAGAGATAAGCACCTCGCGGGAATAGTTCGGAGAGAGAGTAGCCGATAATAATTGCAAATATTACAGATCTTGCTGCATGGCCAGACGGATATGATGCGTCAAAACCACCTTCACAAAACAAGGCAAAGGTGTCTTTACTTATCGGTACTGGGAATGGGGCACCCTCATAATCAAAATCAGGTCTATCCCTATCAACACCACATTTGATGTATCCTGTAAGTAATGTAGAGATCACAATTAATATCATCATAGTAATTCCAACCCTTCTAGTTTTTGGGATTATTAGCATCAAAATACCAAATCCCAACATCCACAAAACTTCACCACTTTCTGTGATGTATTGCATAATGAGGTCAATTGTTGGATCTCCAACAATTTGAGAGAAATACAAAATAACACTTTGATCGAAACTTTCAGTTATTCTAAAATAAACAAGCGCAGTTAGAATTAGAAACAGAATTGTCATCAGAACAAAAGAGCGTGACCTAATATCAAAAATCCAGTTTTGCAATAAATTAAGCCTCAGGCACGTGTCTTTTAATTTTTGTCAGTACATAAGTTTTGTAGAGGGGAGATCAAGACAAAGATCAATGAAAATAATTCAGATCTCCTCAAAGAATTTAACCAAGTAAATAATAGAAAAATTGTGAAGGTACTCACATTAGATGATTTTGACCTTAAAGGCAAGACAGTTTTCTTGAGAGTGGACATGAATTGTCCAATAGATCCAGTTACAATGGAGATTATGGGTACCAAGAGAATCGAAGAAGCAATTGAGACACTCACAGCATTAAAAGATGCCAAAGTTGTCCTCGCATCACATCAAGGAAGAGTTGGAAATAATGACTATACTGGAATGGACAAACATGCCAAAGTTCTTGAGAAATTAATGAATAGGGAAATAAAATATGTCGAAGATGTAATTGGGGAAGCTGCACAAAATGCAATTAAAAATCTGGAAAATGGCGATATTTTACTTTTAGATAATCTAAGATTATGTGCTGAAGAAAATTATGAATTCACACCAGAGAATGCAGCAAAAACAATAATGGTTTCTAGATTATCCAAATTATTTGATCTTTGTGTACTAGATTCATTTCCAAGTGCTCACAGATCGCACCCATCAATAGTTGGATTTCCACAGGTTATACCTGCATGTGCAGGAAAAATTGCCGAAAGAGAAGTTAGGAATTTAGATAAGATAATGACAATAGCTAAGGCCCCACATGTGATCGTTCTAGGTGGTTCCAAGGTTCCAGATAGACTAGAGGCAATAAAATTATTGATTCAAAATGGTCGTGCAGATCATATACTACTAACGGGTCTTATTGGCAATGTGTTTATGCGTGCACAAGCTAGAATAAAATCACCTCTTGGAATCAAACGAGAAGATGAAGTAGTAGCAAAAGCACATGCACTCATAGGAGAATACCCAGATGTATTCGCAACACCAGTAGATGTTGCAATTGACAAAGATGGACAACGGGTAGAATTAGATGTCAGAGAGATTGGCAAGGGAGACAAAATTTTTGATCTAGGTCCAAAGACTGTAGATTATTATTCAAAATTAATTGCAAGTGCAGGAACTGTATTTATCAGCGGACCCGCTGGATTTTTTGAAAAAAAACAATTCAGTTACGGGACAAATGCATTGCTTAAAGCAGTTGCAGATTCTTTAGCGACGACAATTGTCAGCGGAGGACATTTAACAACAGCATTAAAGCAACTAGGATTGGCAGATAAAATTGAACATATCAGTACTGCAGGTGGTGCTTTGGTGCTTTATCTCACAGGGGAGAAACTACCAATGATAAAAGCCCTTGAAGATGCAGCAATGAAATACAGAACTAAATAGAAGAATTACAAGAAGAATTAATACAAATTCTATCCTCAGATGAACCAAGATAGATATCTTGATCACATGCATTACAATGGATTTTTTCAAGTGGATCAAATAGTTTCAAATACATCGTAGTGAAATTCTGTCCTATGTTTCTGACAAGGCCTGAATTACAAATTTCGGTAAAAAATAATTCAACATCATCAATAACCCAAGATGGATTAATATCACCATTTTTTTTAAGGATTTCAAAAACATCATCATTTGTAAAGTTAATATCAACATCATTGAATTTTTCAAAGATTATTTTGCGTATCTGAAGTGCAATTGGAGTCGTAGGAGTAAAATCACTCATACTAGTACAGATTTGCTGCCTCTTCTTTTAGTGTGTTCAAATCTTGAGTATTTTCAAGATGCTCTCCAATGTAGGTGTAAAGAGCAGATTTGAGTACTTTGAGAGAAAGCAAAGCACATTTTATTCGAACTGCCTGAAGATGCTCAAGACCTAGCTCACCTAACACATCATTCTTTTCAATGGCTCTTACCTCATCAAGAGTCTTACCTTTCGTAATTTCTGTTAAAACAGAAGAACATGCCATGCAAATTGCACATCCTCTTCCATGAAATTTAATATCTGTGACTTTGTTATCATCAATTTTCATATCAATATCAATACTATCACCACATAATGGATTTGAGTCGTGGAAAGTTACATCGTGATCCTCTATCTTTCCATAATTCACAGGATTTCTAGAATAATCAACAATCATTTCATGATAAATGTCCGCATTACTGCTCATAATTTAAACACCTTTGCCACAATATTTAATGAATTTACTAGAATATCAATGTCTTCTTTAGTATTATAAATGTAAAAACTAGCTCTGGATGTTGCAGCAACATTTAGTCTTTCCATCAGTACCTGAGCACAATGATGACCAGATCTAACAGCAATTCCTTCTTCATCAATAATCTGAGCTACATCATGTGGGTGAACATCTGCAAAATTAAACGAGATTACACCACCACGTTTTGAGATATCTTTTGTTCCATAGATATGCAGGCCCTTAACTTGAGACAACTTTTCAATAGCATATTTTGTTAATTCAACTTCATGTTCTCGTACATTATCCATCCCAATCTTTGTAAGATAGTCAATTGCAGCACCAAATCCTATCACATCTGCAATGTTTGGAGTGCCTGCTTCAAATTTGTATGGTAAATCATTCCATGTCGTCTCATATTTGTGAACTTCTCGAATCATGTCACCGCCACCATGGAAAGGCACCATAGTTTCTAATACAGATTTTTTAGCCCACAAAACACCAATTCCAGTTGGTCCTAGCATTTTATGTCCAGAAAATGCAAAAAAATCACATCCTAATTTTTCAATATCAACTTTCATGTGAGGTACTGCCTGAGCCCCATCAATGAGAGTGAGAACACCTGCTGTCTTGCAACGCTCAATAATCTTTTGTGCGTCAGTTATAGTACCAAGAACATTGGACATTAAACTAAATGTTACGAGTTTAACCTTTCCAGTTGCCAGAAATTTATCAAGATCATCTAAAATTAACTCACCATTATCATCCATTCTAATGTATTCTATTTTAGCATGTTTCTCTTGAGTAAGAAGCTGCCAAGGCACAATGTTACTATGATGTTCATATTCAGTAGTAACAATAATGTCATCTGTATGGACATTAGGTCTGCCCCATGCATACGCAACCAAGTTAATTGCTTCAGTAGTGCCCCTAACAAAAATAATTTCTTGACGATCTTTTACATTAATGAAATTTGCAATTTTATCCCGAGTTAACTCATATGCTTCAGTTGATTCTTCAGCAAGGGCATAAACTGCACGGTGAATGTTTGCATTATGATTTTGATAGTAATCAGTAATTGCTTCAATTACTTGATTTGGTTTTTGAGTAGTAGAAGCATTATCAAGATAAACAAGAGGTTTATTGTCTCTAACAACTCTTTTCAGAATTGGAAAATCTTTTCTCAAATTCTCAAATAATGATTCTGTGCTTTGCAATTTTTAAACCTCCACGTAAATTTCGTTGTCGTCTATTTTAGTATTGTATACAATAAGAGGAATTTCTGCAGGAAGATTTTGTGGTTTACCATCCTCCAAATTAAAAACAGATAGATGTAATGGGCATCGTACACCCTCTTCACTTAGGAATCCAGTAGAAAGATCAGCATCAGCATGAGTGCAAATTAAATCAGTAGCATGAATCTTTCCTTTAAGATTTGCTAGAAGAATTTTCTTTGTACCATGGACAAATCCAAAAAGTTGGCCCTCTTTTACTTGGTCCATCGTACAAGCTTTAATCCATTCAGACAAAATTATCACCGATACTTGTAGTGTTGCTCAATTTCAGAATCTTCGTTGTAACGTGTTTCTTCAATTTCAACAAACTTTGCTAATTCTGCATCAGTATTAATTGTGAGTTCTCTGTTTTCCCATTTTGATTCAATAAGATATGCAATCCAGGCTCTTACTTGAAATGACATTTTTCTTGAGAGAGGTTCCAAAAATCCTTCAATAATTGTTCGTTCAGCTTCTTCATGACTGAGACATCTAGTTTTAAGATAAAAAATTTGTTCTTCATCAATTTGTGCAACAGATGCAGAGTGAGTTGCCTTTACATCATTAGTAAAAATTTCTAAACCAGGAATAGCATCAGATTTTGCATCTTTATCAAGTAGGATTGAACGACCAGACAAAAAGGAATTTGATTTTGAGGCATTTTCTTTAATTCGGATCATTCCTTTGAAGAGAGATTTGGATTTATTTCTAAGAATTGATTTTTCAACAACTCTTGCTTCAGTAGAAGGACTCTCATGATTTACATTAGTTTGAATGTCAAAAGATTGTTCATTATTTCCAAAGATTACCTCAGAATCATTAGACGATGCACCAGTACCATTAAGGTAGTATTCAATTTTATATCTAGATAGCATGGAACCAAAAAGTCCAGAATACCAATTGACTTTGGCATCTTGTGCCAAGTCTGTTCGTCTTGTAGAGAAAGTTATAGCATGTTGATCCATCATTTGCAGAGTAGTGATATCCAATTGAGCATTTGCTGCAAGATTAGTATTTAATAATTCAAGATATGCTTGTTGTGCTTCAATATGTGGTGAGTATAGTTCTTGGACAATTGCAGCTTTGCTACTTTCGTCTGCAAATATTATGTTTCTTGAAATTACAGAATGGCCGTCATCAGATAGACAAGTCAAAAAGTAGATGGGTTTATCTAATATCAAATTACGTGGAATATGGATAAAAATACCTGAATTAAAGGCAGCATTGTTTAACGCTGTGAATTTATCATCTTTTGAATTTGATGCATCTAGTGATTTTTTTACAAGTTCAGAATTATTTTTAATTGCATCAGATATTGAAGAAATTACAAGCCCCTTGGATTTTAAATCCTCAGGCACATGTATTCTGTGAATGTTTGTTCCAATTTGAATAATACATATTTCATTTCGTAATTCACCTAGTCTTTTTTTAAGAAAATCTGGAATTGTTTCTGTTGTTGATAATGAAAGTGATACTTTTTCTGGATCCATTTTTTTTGCATCAGTGTATTTGTTGTAAAGTGGAGACATTTCAATTGGTAAACTACCATAAACAGATAAAGAGTTCTTTCTGTGAACTTTGAGCCAGTCAGGTTCATTTCTTGACGAAGAAATCTTATCAATGTGAGTTGTACTAAGTTTTGAGAGAATTTCTTGAGACATGATTAATCAAAATAAAGTTGTGGAGTTTATCCCACAGAGTCATCCATCTCTAATTTGATGAGTCGATTAAGCTCAACAGCATACTCCATTGGTAATTCTTTTGTAAATGGCTCCATGAACCCATTAACAATTAGGGATAGTGCTTCTTCTTCATTGAATCCCCTAGTCATCAGATAGAAAATTTGTTCATCGCCAATTTTTCCAACTGTTGCCTCGTGAGTAATTGTTGCATCTTCCTGATTAATTTCCATGTATGGGTAAGTATCAGTTTTTGATGTATCATCTAAGAGTAAAGCATCACATCTCACAGTAGATTTTACGTTTGTAGCACCTTTTGCCACGTGTAGCATTCCTCTATAAGTGGAACGCCCATCCAATCTACTTACCGACTTTGATGTGACTTTAGAAGTTGTGTTTGGTGCAAGATGAACCATCTTTGCTCCTGTATCCTGATGTTGTCCTTTACCAGCAAAAGCAATAGAAAGCGTTTCACCATAGGCTCGCTCACCCATAAGATAAACCCCAGGATATTTCATAGTTAGTTTACTTCCAATGTTTCCATCAATCCATTCTACTGTTGCACCTTCATATGCATAAGCACGTTTTGTTACAAGATTGTAGACATCATTACTCCAGTTCTGAATTGTAGTGTATCTTAATTTTGCATCTTTAAGTGCAACAAGTTCTACAACTGCAGAGTGGAGAGATTCTGAAGAATAGACAGGAGCAGTACATCCTTCAATGTAATGAACTTCTGCACCTTCATCTACGATGATCAAGGTTCTTTCAAATTGACCTATATTTTCAGCATTAATTCTAAAGTATGCTTGAAGGGGCATGTCAACTTTGACGCCAGGTGGAACATAGATGAATGAGCCACCACTCCAAACTGCACTGTTAAGTGCTGCAAATTTGTTATCCTCTGGAGGAATGATTTTACCAAAGTATTTTTTGAATAGTTCTGGATGTTCGTTTAGTGCTGCATCAGTGTCTAAAAAGAGAACACCTTGTTTTGCCAAGTCTTCTCTAAGACTATGATATACAACTTCAGACTCGTATTGTGCACCAACTCCTGCCAAAAATTTTTTTTCGGCCTCAGGAATTCCTAATTTATCAAAAGTGTTTTTGACATTTTCTGGAACATCATCCCAATTTTTTTCTACTTTATCAGATGCTTTTGCATAGTAGTAGATGTTTTGAAAATCAATAACACTAAGATCACCGCCCCATGTAGGCATTGGTTTTTGCATAAAAATTTCATAAGAACGTAATCTAAAGTCAAGCATCCATTGTGGCTCATTTTTCATCTTGCTGATGCTAATTACAGTTTCCTTAGACAGGCCTTTCTTGCTAAGATGAACATATAGTTCAGTTGAGTCTTTAAAATCATATTTTGAATAATCCATATCCAAATTTTCAGTTGTCATGCATATCATAACCCCGTTATATTATAAATACATGAGGAAAAATAGGCATAGCTAAATAGGTTTAGCTAAGATTTAAAATTAAGATAAAGAGATCGCCATGAGAATATAATCTCCAAATATATCAAACATGTATTAAAGGAGATTACAACAATACGAATTTCAAAAGATACTCATAAACAGGGTATCAAGATTATAGGCCAGATTCAAGCAGGAACTAGAGTTTATAATATTTGATAATTTATTTCAACAAAGGGAGGTAATTACAAGAAGAAATAAAGAATTACACATTAAACAATTTTTAAAAGATGTCACCATGGTATAAAAGAGATATCCATATTGAAGTATAGTTCTTTTTAATATTATACAGAATTATTCCAGAAGGTTTAGTTATTTTATTTGAATATTGTAATTGTGGAATGTCTAATCTTTATGTTCGGATCAGGTTAAAATTGAATAGTTTTATTCTTAAAAAACCAATTTCCCCAAATGAGAGGAGTTAGCAAATAGAAATTCTTAACTTTAAGAAATAAAAAATAAAATTGGGTTAAACTCATCATCTTCACTATTTTGGAAAATAAGAAAAAAAATTAAAATCATGTTATTATGTTACTCTGATAATTCAAAAAAATAATTTTAAAAAGTAGATTATTATCAATGGTACATCACAAGCGATAATATATGATTAAACAATTCTCATATACACACACTGTAAACTCTTGTCTAGTACAAATCCGTGTAAAAAGTATTCAACAACTATGAAGTGATTTCAAATATTATCATCAAACTAGAAGAAGTGTATAGTAATGAAAAGTGATTGGTTAAATATAGAAATGGTCAAAGGCAACATTTAGAGCATCAGTGAAGTGTTAAACATGCAAATATACTCATCCCATAGTTCTTTTCAAACAATTATATCTCAACATCAATCGAGATGCATGTATGATTAAGGGACTTGTAGCATCAATGAGTCTTACATTGATCTTAGTTTTTGGGTTACTCTTTGCATTACTTGCTGGTTTGAGTTATTATTTTAATCTTGGAATAATTGCTACTGTAGGAATGGCAGTAGGTTTGGGTCTGATCCAATGGGCCATAGGACCATCAATAGTAAGATGGAGTACAAACATGAGTCCATTAAATAAGGAAGAATTTCCATGGATTGAAGAAACAACTCATGGAATATGCAATAAGAATAATGTTAAGATTCCAAAAATTACAATAGCAAACACTAGCATGCCCAATGCATTTGTGTTTGGCAGGACAAGTAAATCTGCAACGCTAACTCTAACTCGTGGATTACTTGACACATTAACAAAAGACGAAGTAAAAGGAGTAATCGCACATGAAATTGGTCACATAAAACACAATGACATGGTTGTAATGACGATAATTTCAGTGATTCCAACTATTGCATATTTTATTGCATTATCCACTATGTTTGGAGGGAGAGGTAGAAACCAAGGAGGGTCCACAGTCATAATAGGGATTGGTGCATTTGTAGTATATTTTATTACAAATCTTTTGATACTCTACTTTTCACGCCTCAGAGAATTTTATGCAGATAATTTTGCAGGACAACAAGTAAAACCAACCATACTTGCCAATGCACTAGCAAAGATTACCTATGGTCTAAGCTTGCAAAAACAAGAAGCAAGAAATTCTACACTTCGTTCATTTTATGCAGTTGACCCTATTTCATCAAGTTATGAGGTTACAAAATTTGCCTCGTATTACAAGGATCAGCATGTTTCAGAAGATGAGGTAAAAAAGGCCATGGATTGGGAACGAAATAGTAGTTTCAGTAAGTTTGGGGAGATTTTTAGAACACATCCATTAACTTACAAGCGAATTAACAAATTATATCAAATGGAAAAAGAATTATCTTAAAATCAAAAAGTGGATCTTGTAGTAATATCAAAGAGAATAAAACTAAAAGGAGTGAAAAAATTACTAACTATAGATAGTGTTTCAAGGAAAATAGTTGAAAATACATAATATTCTATATTTCAGATGTATGTTGAAAAATTATGATTTTAAATTAGATAGGCATAATCAATATCCAGAGTTGTATTAATGACATTCGGATAATTCTTTCAGTAGATCATTCTGGTCAGAGATTAATAATTGATATTCTGTATAATTTACAGTAATACTTCCAAATACCAAACCATTAGTAGCTAGTATTTCATAGTGTTTATCATGCAACATCATTAAATAAAAATAGACTTAAAATCCTAAGTATAACATAAATCACAGAATTATATAATCCAAATATAGGATATAATACATATTAAAAATCATGTCCAAAATATTCAAAAATATAGCAGTTGCAATTATTACTCCAACACATACCAAAAAATCATTTAATATTGGACTAGAATTAGCTAAAAAGTTTGATTCTAATTTTACCGTCATTGAATGCATGTACAAGATTCAACCAAAACTTTATTTTTTTGAGACAAAATCAGATAAAAAAAGAGCTCAACAACAGATTTCTAAACTAAAAGTAGAATTAGAAAATTGGAAAAAAATTGCTTTAGCAGAAGGGATTCATGCCAAAACAAAATTTGCTTTAACTGACTCTATTGCACATTGGGTAATTGGTTATGTAAAGGATAACAAAATTGATCTGTTAATTGTAGATTATCCTAAACTATCTATGGTAGAAATGACACTTTATGACGACATAATAAACACAATTCACCATGAATCTCATTGTCATCTTTTTACCACAAAGTAATAACAAATCATCTCCAATTCAATTAAAAAAACACCTCAAAGAATATGAGATATTATAGGTTTTAATTATTTTTGGAAATAATTAGATTATCAGTATCAGACGGGTATAAGACAACATAGATTATTCCTGTACTGTTTTAGAGGAGTAGATGAAAAAGAGTTTTTGGAAAAGAGGTTTATGAAACATGTCTAAACCCAATTTAACATATTTAGATCCTTGAAAAATTTTTCACAATATAATTAAACTCTAGAATCACCAGATAAAGTACTCTTCATTGCATCAAAAGCACCTGCAACAGTATGAACTTCAGCAACAGTGTTTTTAACTTTGAATTTTTTTAATTCATCTGAGGTAAAAGGTCCAATAGACACTACAGATAATTTTCCAAGATCATCTAGCAGTGTCTGTTCATTATAATCTTTTGACATTATATCAAAAAATCCTCTAACAGATGATGCACTGGTAAAAACAATACCATCCACTTTATTTTGAGAAAATAATTGACGGAATTCATTCCATTGAGTGGTATCTCTAAATGCACATACATCATACAAATGAATCTCCAATACATCAATTCCAATCTTGTTAAGTAGTTCTTTTAGAAAAGGAGTTGATGCACCACTACGCGGAACAATTACCTTTTTTCCAACAGCATGAATTTGCGTAAATTCTTCACCAACTCCAACTGATGAATATATAGTAGGTTGATAGTTTACTTTAATTCCTTCATTTTCAAGTGCAATTGTAGTTTTTGGTCCAACAGACATCACCATTGTATTTGCAACAGCAAGTTGCAATTCCCCCAGTTTCCCAACCTGTTTTGCAGTGTCAAACAATAATTTTACTGCCTTTGAACTCATAAAAACAGAATAATCAGGAGAGTATTTGGAAACAGATTCTAAAAACTCATCAACAATTTTCTCACCCTTGCTAACAAGCTCAATTGTCGGTAAAGGTATAGGAATTGCATTATTTTGCTCTACAAGAGAGATAAATTCAGTAGCATCATCTTTTGAGCGAGTAATTGCTATAGTTTTTCCTTCAAGCATCATTTCCACCCAATAGTTTCTGATAAATCAACGACCTTGCCAATAATTATGTTAGTTGGAGGAGTGATTTTATTTTCCTTAATTTTTTTTGCAATGTTGGTAACAGTTCCTTTAATCATTTTTTGTTTAGGAGTAGTACCATTTTGAATAACAGCCACTGGTGTTGTTTTGTCCATACCTCCAGCAATCAGTTGTTTACAAATAATATCAATTCTAGATAATCCCATCATGACTACAATGGTGTCAACTGACTTCGCAAGATTTTTCCATTTAACAATCTCTTTTTTCTTTTCTGGATCTTCATGTCCTGTAACAAAAACTACAGAAGATGCATATTTTCTATGAGTTAGAGGGATTCCAGCGTATGTGGCAGATCCAATACCCGAAGTAATTCCAGGAACAATTTCATATTTGATTTTATTTGCCTTTAGAAATTCTGCCTCTTCTCCACCGCGTCCAAATATCATTGGATCGCCTCCCTTTAGTCGAACCACCTTTTTTTTGGATTTAGCATACTCTACCATTAAATCATTAGTTGTGTTTTGATGAGTTGTGTCATCTCCTACTGCCCTTCCCACATAGATTTTTTCTGCAGATTTAGGAATCATTGATATTATTTTTTTACTAACCAATCGATCAAATAACACAACATCTGCTTTTTCGAGTAATTCAACTGCACGTAATGTAATTAATTTACCATCTCCAGGTCCAGCCCCTACAAGATACACTTTTCCAGTCAAGTCTTATTCCATTCCTCCACTTTTTCCCTCCAATTTAATGCAAGATCATTTACACCCTTCTCACGGAGCTCTGTACCAACACGCTTACCAAGAGATGCAGGATCCTCTTTTGCTCCGATTTTGGTTACTTGTATTGATTGCTTACCATCAACAGAAAAAGCAGTCACAGTCAACATCATTTCAGAACCATTTGATTTTGCATATGCACCTAGTGGGAATCGGCATCCAGAATCAACATAGTCTGATAGTGCTCGTTCTGCTTCAATTTCAAATCTAGAGTCAGCATCTTCGATTTTTCTAAGCATTGAAATTGTTTCAGTATCATCAGATCTTGCAACAATCGCAATTGCTCCCTGACCAGGAGAAGGCGAAAAATCATCAACAGGTAAAGCAGTAAATTTAACATCAACACCTAATCTAGATATCCCGGCTTGAGCAAGTACTATCGCATCATATTTTTCACCAAAAGCTTTTTTGATTCTTGTCTCAATGTTTCCTCGAATCGGTTTAACTACAACATCAGGTCTTTTCCTTGAAACTTGAACTGCACGACGTAACGAACTTGTTCCAATTACTGCACCAGATTTGATGTTTTCCAGAGTTGAGCCATCAAAAGATATGAAAACATCATTTACTACTTCACGCTTTGGGATTGATGCGATGATCAAATTATCATCTAATTCAGAAGGTACATCTTTGAGACTATGCACTGCAAAATCTATTTCCTTGAGTGCAACTGCTCTATCAATTTCTTTCTCAAAGATTCCTTTTTGATCAATTGTAAACAGAGGTCTAGAATCAGTATCACCTTTTGTAATTATCGGCTTAATTTCATATTCAGAATTAGGATTTACTTTTTTTAGTTCTGTTATTACCCAGTTTGTTTGGGCCAATGATAAACCACTGTTTCTAGCTCCTACAACATACTTCAATGCTTCACCGATTTTAATGCAACATAATATGCGTCAAGTGTTTTGTTTAGATCATTTTTAGTGTGAGCATCAGATAAAAAGACTACTTCAAACTGAGATGGGGCTATGAATATTCCATTTTTTAATAGAGTGTAAAACATTTTTTTGAATTTCTTTGAATCAGCATTTTTGGATGTAGTATAGTCAACTACAGGTTTGGCGGTAAAAAAAATCTGAAGCATTGATGATGTAAAGTTGATTTGGTGAGGAATATTCATATCAGTTGCCATATCATCTAATGCATTAGAAAATAAAAAATTAAATTTTTCAAGTTTGGAATATAGTTTGTTTTTGAGTTTGTTTATTGTTTTGATGGAACTAATTGCAGCACTAACTGATATTGGATTACCTGCAAATGTACTTGCCTGATAGACCTTTCCATTAGGAGAAAGCAAGTCCATGATCTCTTTTCGTCCACCCACAGCAGATATAGTAAATCCATTACTCAGAGCTTTGGCTATTGTGGTAATGTCAGGTTTAATTCCAAAATGTTCTTGTGCCCCACCAGGAGCCACTCTAAATCCTGTAACTACCTCATCGAAGATCAATGGGATATTGTTTTGTTCAGTAATTTTTCTCAGATCATATAGAAAATTCTTTTCAGGTAAGATCAACCCCATATTAGCTAAAATTGGCTCTACTATTACTCCTGCAATATCTTTATTTTTTTGAATAGTCTTCTCAAGATCCTCAATGTTGTTATATTGAACAACCAAAGTATTTTTTGAAACTTCATCTAATCCTCCATCAGATATTGAAATTCCATTATGAACAGAACCAGATCCTGCTTTTACTAAAACAGAATCATGTGCACCATGATAACATCCTTCAAATTTAATTATTTTTTTCTTTTTAGTAAAACCACGAGCTAATCTAATTGCAGTCATTGTAGCCTCGCCTCCAGTATTCATCAACCTCACTTTATCAATTGACGGAAAATTTTTTATGATTAGTTCCGATAATTCAATTTCAGCTTCTGTGGGGGTACAATAAAGAGTTCCCTTTGAGAGCTGATTAGATACGGCATTTATGA
The DNA here is from genome assembly GCA_029862745.1 of Nitrosopumilus sp. Lineage (NCBI taxonomy): Archaea > Thermoproteati > Nitrososphaerota > Nitrososphaeria > Nitrosopumilales > Nitrosopumilaceae > Nitrosopumilus > Candidatus Nitrosopumilus sp. The sequence continues at coordinate 14,960 of JAOTWS010000006.1, forward strand.
TCTCCTTTCGTCTATGTCCTAAAAGCAACGCACCATACCCATTACAGAAATCAATGTAACGATTGTTGTCTACATCCCAAATGTGTGCACCGTTTGCTTTTTTTGTAAAAAACGGATATGGTTCAAAATATCTTACAGGACTATTAACTCCTGAAGGGATTATTTTTTTAGCAATATTGAATAATTTTTTGGAGTTAGACAACATTTAAGGATGATTTAGGTCATTATTATTCGTAATTTAAGGCCCTTTGTGCTTGAAACTTCTTACGAAATAGAAATGCTACAATTATAGTTCCAATATAGGGTGCACTCCAATAGATCCAAAGATTCTCAAAAGTCCCAGACAATAAGGCAGGTGCAAGTGCCCTAGCAGGATTCATTGAGGCCCCAGAGATAAAAGCCAGAAATAATATATCTAATCCAACTATTCCACCAATTGCAATTCCACTAAATCCTTTCAAGCCTTTTGTATACACAACATAAAAAATCACCCCCATCAACATTGCAGATGCAAATACCTCAATTGGGAAGATCAAGAATATTGAGAAATCATAGTTTGGTGCATTTACTCCAAGATTTGCTTTTCGTCCTATAACTGTCATTACAAAAAGAGAACCCAATATCGCACCGATGATTTCAGCTGTAAAATAATATAAGATTTGAATTTTTGTTATATGTCCAGTAATAAAATATCCAACTGTAACTGCAGGATTGAAATGTGCTAAAGATATCTTTCCAAAAGAATACACACCAATCAATAATGCAATAAATGGAGCTAATGCTGCAAATGGAATTCCCAGACTACCATCAAACGATTCAGCATCATATACAATTGAACCGGTAGCAAAAACTACAAGAATGAATGTTCCAATTAATTCAACAATAAAAATTTGTAAATTAGAATAGGTCAATATATCATCCCTTAAGTGATTGGATTAGATTGATTACTTCACATTTTATTTGATCACTGATTTTTCGCACATAATTCAAGGGTTTTTCTTTTGGATCTAAAATATTCCAATCAAAAACATCTTTGACAAATAACGCTGGCCAGAAATTTTTATTCATCAATCTATATTGATCCTCTTGGAGGAACTCTTAATCATATTGTTAGACAGTGGTTTTGGTTTGTGATCATTCATATCAATCCCAATTTCATTCATCACTTGACTGACCATATGATTTAGTTGGGTTGAAGTAATTGTTCTAGCACTTACAGCATAAGATTTATCAGGAGCATATTTTTTAGAAAATGCCTCAGCCATCTGGCTTTTACCAACAGTTTCTACGCACACAAGCAGTACATTCTTAATATTATTCACATAATCATATAAATATTAGTTTATATAAATTTTAATTGATATGAATGGAGTCAATCTTTTAAAATGTATTTGTGATGAAACAAGATTTGAGATTTTAGAGTTACTCCAAGAAAATAAAGAATTGTGTGTCAATGATTTTGTTAAAAAACTAGAGAAAGGTCAACCACTAATATCACATCATCTAAAGACATTAAAAAAATGTGGAATTGTAAAATCAAGAGATGTGGGAAAAAAGGCGATATATATGATTTCAAGTAAGCAATTGTCAGAACTAATCTCAAACATTACAAAAACAAGTAAAAAAATTCCTGTTTTATGCGCAGATGGTAAGTATTGTTAAAATTTTTCAGTTCTAACAACACTGACATCACTTGCATAAAGCACTATAGCAAAATTTGCAAATAAAGTTCTTGATACTTCTTCAACTACATCAGATAGTTTTTCTTCTCTCATAATCACTTCAACTTTGACATTCTTTTCATTTTTGAATCCTTGACCACGAATTCCACGTGCGCCATTTCCATCAACTTCATAAGTTGTATATCCAGTTATCTCGTGTTTTTTTAAAATCTCAATAACATTTTTTTGTGCAAGAATTTCACAAGTTATGGTAAGTAATTTTACATTGTATAGTTTCATATCCAATCCTTTATAATAAAATGGAATAAGTCTATCGATCCTTCTGTATTGTGTACAAAAGTAGAGACAGTAAACATAATGGGCAATAAGACAATGATGTTGTATGGGAATGTAATTCCTAATGCTGATGTAATGTAAAGACTAGGGTTTGCCTGAGGTATTGCATGGCGTAGTACTGCAGGTGCTGCAATAAATGATGCACTAGCCAATAGTAATCCAAACATGACTGCACCACCTAGACTCAACCCCATTGCAGCAGCAACCAATACTCCAATAATTCCATTAAATGTAGGCATGATCACAGCAAATGCAGTAAGAAAGATTCCAACTTTTTTGATGTCATCTAGTCTTTGTCCTGCAATAATTCCCATTTCGATCATAAAGATAACAATAGCGCCGGTAAACATTTCATCAAAAACTATTTTGATTGAAGCAAATCCAGATTCTCCAATAACATAGCCAATTACAATACTGCCAAGAAGAATCACTATTGCTTTACCAGTAATTGATTCATGCAATACCTGAGAAAGTTTTGTCTTAGTTTCAGAAACTCCTACATCAATATCAGATCCATTTTCTTTTGTAAAAGACTGTTTTTTTGTTCGAATTTGCTTTGAGACTGCCATATTTGTCAAAAATATCGCCATGATGAATGCAACAGGTTCCAGCACTGCAAGAATTGCTGCAAGATATCCTTCTGATGTAACTCCCTGATTTTTAAGAAATGACAATCCAACTGAAAAGGTTACAGCCCCTACAGCACCATATGTAGATGCCAAGGCATAAGAATCAAAAATATTGAACTTTCCTAAGCGTCTCAAAATTTGATAGTGATTTAAAGTAAACAACAAAGAGAGAGCAATTGCAACAAGCATTGGGATCAACATATTTTCAAATCCAGTATTTCTCATCTCGATTCCACCATGAAGTCCAATTGCTGCAAGAAGATAAATTGGTAAAAATTCTGAGATTGCTTCAGGTATTTTCAAGTCAGATTTTATCCGGGCAGTAATTATTCCAAATAGAAAAAATAGAATTACAGGAGTTAGTAAATTTGATTGTATTAGTTGTAGAATATCCATGAGAACACGTTAGAAAAATTTTGCTGAAATAAAAATCAAGGTATTACTTGAAATCAAATAAACAAATAAATCAAATAAGTAAATGCTATGGCCATTCCAGCACTCCCAGGTATCGTGATTATCCATGCAAATACAATTTGTTTTCCAACTTTCCAGCGTACAGCACGTTTTCTCCGTGCAGCTCCTGCACCCATAATGGTACCGGTAATAGCATGAGTAGTACTAGCAGGAACACCCAAGGTTGAAAAGATTGCCAACATAATACCACCGCCAGTCTCTGCGGCAAATCCTTGATATGGTTTAAGTTTTGCAATTTTCATACCTAATGTTTTGATAACTTTGTATCCTCCAAAGAATGTACCTAGTGCCATAGCAGAAGCAGCAGCAAAAATTACCCATAGTGGCATATCAAGTTCTGGGATCAAACCTGTCGAAAATAAAATTAGAACAATAATACCCATTGTTTTTTGCCCATCATTTGCACCATGTGTTAAAGCAAACCAAGCTGAAGATATAATTTGTAATCGTCCAAAAGTTCTGTTTACAATTGCAGGTTTACGATTAGCAAAGACGGTTATGATTAATCCAGTTAACAAGAATCCAAAAATTATGCCACCTGTGGGAGCAACTATAATTCCTGTGATTACTTTTTGAAGACCATCAAATAGTAATTGATCAAAACCTAATACAGCAATGCCTGCTCCCATAATTCCACCAACTAAAGAATGACTGTTAGAAATTGGTAAACCAAAATATGTACATAAACTACTCCAAGCAATTGCACCAGATAAAGCACCAACAACCATGTAAACGGTTACATCGTCAGGATTCAAAATTCCTTTAGAAATTGTGGTTGCAACGGCCACACCAAAAATAAATGGACCTATAAAATTTGCAGCTGCAGACAGGGCAACTGCGTGTATTGGTTTTAAAACACGTGTTCCAATTACAGTAGCAACAGAATTTGCTGAATCATTGAAGCCATTAACAAAATCAAAGATTAATGCAACAATAATTGCACCTATTGCTATCTCTATCATTTAATCATCTCAAGTGTATTTTAGAACGATATCTTCAATGACATCTGCAACATCAACACATCTATCAGATGCAGTTTCCATTGTTTCATAGATATCTTTTAGTTTTATGATTTTGATTGCATCATTGCTTTCAAACAACTCTTTGATAGCTTCTATATACATATCATCTACAACATGTTCGATTTTACTTGTATTTCTACAATGTTCAATCATATCTTTAGAATTCTTCATATGCTGAAGTTTTGAAATCATGTATTCTACTTCTTTTGTGGCTTTAACAAGTTCTTTTGCCATATCCTGAGAGTATGGAGGAGGTGTAGAGATTTTGTAGCTATACACCCTTGCAGAAATTCCATCCATGAAATCTATTACATCATCAATTTTAGATGCAATCCTTTGCATATCTTCACGATCCAACGGAGTGATGAATGTCTTGTTTAGTTCAAAAAAGATATCACGTGTTAATTCATCAGCCTCAGTTTCAAGCTTATGAATTTGTTTAGATTGTTCTACATTACTTAGATCTGAAAATAAAACCACCAAGGCTTCAGAGGTTTCAACTGCTTTCTTTGCTAAATTATCAAGAAGGATTAAGAGTTCTTTCTCATTAGATTTTACCCACGATAACCATTGTCCCATAAACTATCAATGATAGGTCTAGACATAAAGCTACGGAACATAAAGTCTATTGTACTATATAGAAAGAAGTCAAATTGAAAATTATCATATGATCGCAATATGAAATTGTATTTTTAAGGAAAAAAATTATTTTCGAACTGTGAAATCAGCAGCCCATTGATCAGTGCTTTTTAGATCGGTTGTACTTTCAGTATTTGCCTTTATTACATCAAACATCGCATCATATGCAGGGTTGTTTGGATGATATCCTTGGCATTCAAACTCAAAGATATTTTCTAGTGCAAACATGTTTTTGACATAGCTTTCTTCACTGTTTGTGTTTGTAGAAACGTTATAGGCAATTGCTCTACAATCCTCAAAGTTGAAACCACGAACTACACCTTCAACAGATACTAAATCAACATCTATGTCAACTAGATCTTTATTTTGAATTCCACCTACACCTTGAACTTTACGATTCTCATCAAGATTGTTGTAAAGCATTGGATAATCTCCTACTACTCCTCGTAATTCTAATGTTGGATAGATTGCTTTTCCTATGAAGGTAGAATCAGGGGTACTTTCTCCAAGAACTTTGCTTTGCTTAAACATAGAGAACTCAATTATTTCAATACCATCTGTAAAAGTAAATGTTGTAATTACACTCAGATCTTGGTCAGTATTTTGAATTAGTTCCACATATTCATTTGTGAGATGTGTGGTTTTCCAAGTAGTAGCATCTCCTCTAAGATCATCATAATTGGTATTAACTCCTTTAATTCCTGCACAGGCAAATGTTAATTTATTAACAATTGCAAATCCACTCTTTCCAGTGAATCCTTCTTCTTTATCTGTTCTAGTGGTGATTTCAGCATTAGATACCCTACAATCTTTAAAATCAAGACCTCTCAATACAGATTCGCCATTAGTAAATTCTACTAATGCGTCAAAGTCAATGTTTGATGCAGTAGTAAGTCCAGATACTTGTCTGGATTTATCAATTGCATTGTACAACAATGGATAATAATCCAAAATTCCTTCTACTTCAAATTCTGCAGTTACATTTTCAGCAGATTCTTCGTAACCTGAAACTAGATTAAAAACAGGAAATTCAATTTTCTCTACTCCGTTTTCAAACGTAAAAGTTACTGAGGTTGTTACATTATTTGCAAATTTGAATCCAGATTTACCAAAATCAGTAAATGATGGAATTACTGATGAAGATATGGTATTTTTTTTATTTATTCCGCTACATTCAAAGTCAATTTTATCTACAATTGCAAAACCAGTTTTTGCAAAATAGCTTTCATAATCATTTGAATCTAGGGTCTCAACTTGATAATTATCTATTGTACAATCACGGTAATGTAAAGTAATTACAGACTTATTCTCTTTTATAAAATCTACATCAACGTCAAAGTATTTTAGATGATAATCATATACCGCACTAGAAAGTCTATATTGATATGCTTGATCCATTGCTTGGTGCAATAATGGAGAATTAGTAACAGTTCCTTCTACAGAAAATGATACCCCAGAGTTATCTATAAAATTTTCACCCATTTTAAATACAGGAAATTCATATGTTTCAATCCCATCTCTGAATGTAAATGTTAGAACTGGAGTAACATGACCAACCATATTGTACATTTCACTTTCTTCAGCGTATACATTTGATAATCCGAAAGAAGTTGCTACCAACGATACAATAATACTAAAAATTACAATGTTGTGCATATTATTCAAAGTCATTAACTTAGGATAGAAAAAATTTACCTATAAGCTGTGTCATGGTTTTCTAATGATAGAATATAGTTAGGAATTGATAGCTAAATCTATATAGAAAAAGAGCTTAAAAAAACTAGATTATTTCCAACTAAAAATCATGATTATAGTTATTTACAATCAATCAAGGAACAATATTTTCTTAATCATCCACTGCAATAAATTCATGGTATGAAAAAGGACCTAATTTGCAATTCCAAATCGATCCCATTCGGAGAGTGAATAATAGTTGTCCAGAGCAAAAGAATATGGAATTAATGCGCCAGATAGCAAAATTATTGAAAATATCAATACAATATAGTTAATACATGTCAACAAAGATAATTGTAAAAATTTTACAAATATCTTCAAAGTTAGTAATTATATAATTTTTTTATCATTTTTCTTAAAAAGGCTTGTTTACTTCACGTGTGAAGACATAGCTTGCAAGTGTAATCATTACAAGTACAAATGCAACTAGTATGCCAAGACTAAGAAGTATAGGTATTCCACCCTCAGAAATGCCTGTCATCATTTCTCGAACTAGTAAAACAGTGTATGTTACAGGGTTTAGTTTTGCAATAATTGCAAGCCAATCAGGAAGTAACTCCAATGGGAATAATGCAGGACTCAACATAAACAGAGGCATTCCAAGAAAATTGATCACACCCCAAAATGTTTCCTGAGATTTGGCAGTTGCCGCAACCATTACAGAGATTCCAGAAAATCCCAGTGAGAATAAAATAACAATCATCATAATAGGAATAATCATTATAGGATTTGGGAAAGATACACCAATTGCCAGTGCAATTCCCAGAATCAAACTAGCTTGCATAGCTGCAATTAAAGATATTGCAGACATTTTTCCAAGTGCGATAGAAGAACGGGAAATTGGAGACGTTAATGCCTTGTTCATGAAACCATATCTTCTATCCCACAATGTGTTGACGCCACCAAAAATACTAGTAAAAATCGCAGTAAGTATTATAACACCGGGTGCCATAAACTCAATGTATTCACCCTCAAATCCAACTGACTGAATTAAAGGTTGAGTGCCTGAAAAAGTATTTCCAATTACAATTATCCATATTGCAGGTTGGATCAATCTAATCAAAACACCACTGCGTGATTTTTTGTATCTCTTTAACTCTCTCCAAAAAATTGTGTATGTGTCATACATCAAAGTATTCATGCACGTAACCTCTTCATCTTTGCGTGTTCACGTTTCCTATTAAATCCAGATTCATCATCTCGAATTTCATGTCCGGTATAAGAAATGAATACATCATCAAGTGTGGGTTGAGTTAGTGAGATAGAGATTATTTTGATATTAAATTTTGATGAAATTTGAAAAATTTTTGGGATTATTTCTGTTCCATGAGATGCAAAAAGAGTCAGTTTAGATCCATCTTTTTTTATTTTTTTAACAAATTCAATTTTTTCAATCTCAGATAAGAAAAAAGTATGCTCACCCTCATTTACAACAATTGAGATTACCTCATTCCCCATAGCATTTTTCATATTTGTCGGAGAATCAATAATCTGTATCTTTCCACCATCTATTATTCCAACTCTATCACACAGGTTATCTGCTTCTTCCATATAGTGAGTGCTAAGAAAAATAGTCATGTCAAATTCAGTATGGATTTTTTTAATATATTCCCAAATCTTTCTACGAGTTTGTATGTCAAGTCCAACTGTAGGCTCGTCTAGAAATAATACTTTAGGCCGATGTAAAAGACCACCTGCAATATCCAACCTCTTTCTCATCCCACCAGAATAAGTAACAACTGCCTGATCTTGTTTGTCAGTCAATTCAATTAATTCCAATACATCGTCAATTCTTTTGTTAATTTCTTTTTTTGGGATATGGTTTAGTTTTGCTTGCAGTAAAAGGTTTTCTCTCCCAGTCAAATATTCATCTACTGTTGATTCTTGTTGAACATATCCAATATTTTCTCTAACTTGTTTTGCATTTGTTATGACATCAAATCCAGAAATTAGAGCTTGTCCTGATGTTGGTTTTAGTAAAGTAGTTAGAATCATCATTGTGGTACTTTTGCCTGCACCATTAGGTCCCAAAAACCCAAAAATCTCACCTTCTTCAACTGAGAAAGAAACATCATTTACTGCAATTACATTGCCAAATGATTTTGTTAGAGATTCTGTTTTAATGGAATACAATATCTTGATCGCAATTGTCAATTATAAATTGCTTAGTTCAATTAGTTCTCAGAAAAAATTTAAAGACCAACTAAAGAAGAGTAATATGAAAGGATTGTGTCAGAAATGTCACACATCTAATGTAGATGTGATTATCCAGGATGGAATTCCTGTTTGTGCAGTTTGTACTAAAAAGCAGATTAATTAAAAAAAATCAAAAAATACTAGTCAAGATTTTTGAATGCATCTCGTGTCATTCCTAAAATGACTTTTTCTCCAATCCCCCAAATTTCTGATTTGGATAAAATCTTTGAATGTAATAGACCGTCACTTACTTCAATGGATTCTAATTCATGGGTATCAGGATTTCGATGTAATCGTTTTATTTTACCAATTTTATGACGATCAAGATCTACTACAGGAATCCCAGTTCTGATAGGGGGCCTACTAAGAAGCAGTGTTTCTTCAGAAAATTTATCAATATAATCCTCTGAAAGAAAATAGTCTTTGTTGAAACCCTGATGGATTGTAACGCCAGAAACTGTAAGTGTATCAGAGTTAATGTGAATGTGTTTAACTTTACCATACTCAATTCCTTCCCTATCAATCACTTTCTTTCCAGTGAATGTATCGGCAGTGGTAGTATTTGCAGGCATTCCCTCAAGTTTTATAGACATAATACACCATCAAAAGATTTGCTTATCATACCAAATATCAGAAATTTCTATCAATGAGGTTAAATTACTTGACAGAAGAAAGTCACATATGGAGATAAAGGAGGAATTATTCAGGCCAACTCTCATTACAAAAGGAAGAATAACAGGCAAGAGCCACACAGTAATGTTACGCGCAGTAAAGTATGACGGAAAGATTTACTTTTCAAGACATAAACCAGATGGAGATTGGTTCAAAAATGCAATGGCAAATCCAGAAGTACAAATCAAATACAAGGATACAACATTTGTAGGAATTGCAAAATTAGTCACAGATGAAAAATTAAGTGAAAAGATTTCAGAGTTGAAATACCCTGGAGAAGAAAGAGCCAAAGAAAAAAGAGTGACGATTCAAGTCACGCTAAATCATAGTTAAACTATTTTGATTTTAAGTCACCTATCAGAAGAGTCATCAGAAGACATCAAACAGGTTGCATAAATGATACGTATGTAAAGTGTTTGGTAAAATTACAATTTAACTAAACCTTTTATCCAGAATTATCAAAGAATAACAATCACTAAATTCTAGTGTTAAAAAACAGAGTAATATGAAGAGAAGATGAATTCAAAAATAACGATTCCAATAATAATAGCCATTTCGGTAATAGTCACAGCAGCAATAACATACTCCATTAGTGTTGAGCAGGAACCTCAAATTTTACAAAAAACTGCACCTGAAATTATCTATGTAGAAAAAGAAAATTCAAAATATTTTGAAGGAACTCACGATATCAAAAAAATAGATTCGCAAGAAGAATTAAAAAATATTCTTAAAGCATCAACATTTTTTGAAGGGCAATTTTTTGATGATAGGGTATTTTCAACTAGAATGATGATAGATAATGCAGTTATGGAATCAGATGGATTTGTAGGTGCACCAATACCTGCTACAGTTCCTCAAGGAGCAGTAGCAGGTAAAACAGAGTCTAGAGGTTCAGAGTATTCAACTACAAATGTTCAAGTTGAAAATGTGGATGAGCCAGACTATCTCAAAAACGATTCAAAATATGTATACATTGTTTCACAAAACACACTTTCAATTATTGATGCATATCCTGCAGAATCAGCAAAACTTGTTCTCAAAATTGCATTAGACATAGAATCTCAATATATTCAGAACATGTTTTTAAATAAAGACAGATTGGTAATATTTTACAATGGTCAAAGTGATGATGAAATTATTCCACAATATGACTTTGTTCCAAGAAGATCATATAGTTCAGTCACACATGCATTAATAGTAGATGTCTCAGATAAAGAGAGTCCAAAAATTCTCAAAGATTATTCAATTGATGGTCATTTCAGCGATGCCAGAATGATTGGAAATTATGTATATTTTGTAACAAACAGCAACATCGATTATCAATATCCAAAACTTCCAGTGATAATGGAGGATTCAGTCAGAATCATGACACCAGAAGCATTCTACTTTGACAATGTAGAACAATTTTCAAACTTTAACACGCTAACTGCAATAGATATATTCGGAGACACAATTAATTCAGAGACATTCCTAATGGGATATACTGGATCTATCTATGTATCAGAGGATAACTTTTATCTGACGTATCAGCAAAATATGCCCTTGGGGTTTTATGAGAGTTCAGCTAGAGATAGATTCTTTGATGTCATAGTTCCACTGCTGTCAAGCGATATCCAAGAAAAGATCAAAGCAATACAAAATGATGCATCAATTAGTTCATCCACACAATGGATAAAAATTTCCGAATTAATGCAAAAATCTTACAACGAAATGGATAAAAAAGAAAAAGAAGATCTTTTTGAGAGAATCAAAGAGGCCTTAAATAAATATGATACAAGAATCCAAGAAGATACAAACAAAACGATTATTCACAAAATATCAATTAATGAGGATAAAATAGACTATATTGCAAAAGGTTCAGTTCCTGGAAGATTACTGAACCAATTCTCCATGGATCAAAGCGGAGATAGATTTAGAGTCGTTACAACTACTGAACATTATACTCAATACCAAGGAATCATTCGTGCAAATGCAGTTTATGTCTTAGATGAGCAGCTTAACATTGTAGGTAAATTAGACCAGATTGCTCCTGATGAGAGCGTGTATTCAGCCAGATTCATGGGAGACAGACTATATTTAGTAACATTCCAACAAATCGACCCATTTTTTGTAATCGATTTATCTAGAGATACTCCAAAGATATTAGGCGAGTTAAAAATTCCAGGATTTTCGAACTATCTGCATCCATACGACAATGAACATATTATTGGTATAGGTAGAGACACAAAAGAGATTGAAGGTGGCAGAGTTCAGCAACTAGGAATCAAAATTGCGTTGTTTAATGTTTCAGATGTGAGCAATCCAAGAGTAATAGAAGATGTAATAATTGGAGACAGTTCTACATACTCAGAATCATTGCAAGATCACAAAGCATTCTTTTTTGATAAAACAAAAAGTCTTCTCTCAATTCCAATTACAGGAGATATTAAAAATCTTAACGATGATTCAAATTCCAAAAGAATCGCTCCAGATTATAATCGTTGGAGTGGATTCTATGTATATTATTTAGATAGTCTAGAGGGATTTGATCTTAAAGGTAAAGTTGTTCATTCAGATAATGATTCACGTTATTATGGTATGCACAACGCAAGAACATTCTATATTGACAATGTATTATACACTGCATCAGAAGGATATCTAAAGATGAATTCCATAAAGGATTTGAAAGAAATTAATTCATTAAAGTTTGAAAATACTGGAAAGTTTATCGGATATATTGATGAAGCAATTTTACGGTAGATCATACCAGATGCACTATAGTTGATATTCCTCGTCTATCAAACTCAACATCATTTTCAACCTCACTAATAGTTACAGTAAATGAAATGACATCACGAGGTTTACCATTTTCTGCATGAAGTTTAAGATGAATATCCATCATATCAAATTCCTGGGTAGGTAGATCAGTCTCATCCAAATATGCACCACAAGTTGATTCTATTCTAAATCGATCATCTTTAAAATGAAATCCAAGTTTCATTTTTCTTCCATTTCTTCCAACCCCTTTAACATTTACATCAATAATTCCAGGATGGGTTTCAGTGTAGCCAGATCTATGATTTACAAAAACTCCAATCTCAAGAGGTTTACCAGCAGTCGATTCTGCCATTTTTTGAATTCCATCATTCATAACAACATCTACTGCTTTAATGGATTGTGCAACTTTTGCTATCCATTCATTTGTTCTTTTAATGGTAGATCTAATACCTGCACGTCTTCTTTTATCTTCATCTTCAGGTAATTTGTAATAGTCAACCCAAGCCTCATAATCATGTGAGATGTCTTCAATAAAATCTATACATGTTCGTCTATATTCATCGACATTATCAGTTCTCTCTGATTCATCGCCTGTTCTCATTCCGTCATAATCCATCGGCATTGCCATATTCTGAGTTAATCCAAGTTCTAAAAAAACCAATCTTGAGTCAAATTTAATGATTATAATAGGAATTATTCAAAGGAATACTATGATATTTTCAGAAATTGTGACCGATTTACAAAATCAACTAAAAAAAGATTTGGCACAAATTATATTTCTTCTAAAGAAAAATCCAGCTACTGGATATGCAAGAATTGTAGAGATTGGAAAGGAGGTTGGAAAAAAATACAACATCAAATTAATTGTAAACTTTCCAAAAGAAGGAAGAATTGAAGAATTTGATATGTATGGAAAAAGAGATTTGAGTTTAATTGTAGATTATGATCGAAAGAGATTTCCAATCGACAGGGAAATAATTAAACAAAAAGCAAAAGAAATTCTAGGAGATATCCAGACAGAAGATGCATACATGTATGAAAATAAAGAAGGAGTAAGGGTTTACACTAAGAATTGGAAAATAGATATTCTACCTCACTCAGTACACATTTGGACAGAATTCAATGATAAAGTTACAGCGTTTTGTGATTGGTTGATGGAAAACGCCTATGAGATGAAGAAAAAAGAATAGTCTAATGAATTAGATATGTTCAAGATCATCTAAAAGTTTTTGAGCCTCAGAATTTTTGGGCTGAAGTTTTAAGATATGTCTACAGCATTCAATGGCTTCATCTTTTTGCTCTAAAGCCAAATGAACATTAGTTTTCAGAGTAAGTATCTCAACATCATTATTATCTAATTGAAAAGCTTTTTCAAAATAAGGTAATGCTTTTTTGGCATCATCCACTATAAAGAAAACACTACCCATGATAAACATGAAATCAGGATCATCAGAATATTTAGATTCCAAACTCTTTCCAAACGCAACTGCCTTGTCATATTCGCCATCTTTTAGTAATTTTTTGAGATGACGTTTTGGTTGTTTGAAAAAACCCACCATATCGATTCGTTATTTTAACAGAGATTAGTAATTTGAATGTAAGACATTATAGTTTTCAATCAAACAAAGATTGTGGTCGATAGCCACTTGGAGTTTTAGTTTAAGTGTTTCGAGGAACTTTCATTATTCCTTCTTTAATCAAGAACTGAATTCCTAAGATGAAATCTGAATCTCCAATAGAACCATTAGCCCACCAGCCTGCGTTGTTCTTAACCCAAGATGGTATGTCATTTGTAGTTCCACCAGAGCCTTGAGTTGTTGGTGGGATCTTCATTATTTTTTCTTTAATCAAGAACTGAATTCCTTGGACAAATGAATTATCATCAATTGCACCATTAGCCCACCAGCCTGCGTTGTTTTTGATCCAGGAGGGAATTTCTTGAGCCGGAGACACACCATTAGAATCATAAATTGGAACTTGTACTTTCAAATAATCAGAAGATCCAGAAGGTGCAATTCCTTCAGGTGCCAATCCATAAATCCAAATCACATAGTTGGCAGTTCCTGGTTTTTCTTTTACAAGTATATCAACAATTTGTTGCCCAGATGGAGAGTATAGGAATTTTTTACCTTGTTCTTGTGCAATTGATCTTAAAGGAGTTAGATTTTCATCAACAGTTAGAAAATCAAACTGAACTTGATTCAAAAATTCAGTATCATCATACTTACTAATGAAACTAATAAGCCACTCCATTTCACAGCCTGTAACTGGATCTTCAGGACCATAAAAGATGTGGACTTGGTAATCAAAGTTATGTGTGGGTTTTTTTATGCTGACTGTTTTTTCAAAATTAGTTTCACATCCTGCCGCTCTAAATTCATCTGTAGTTGAAACTATTCCCTTAAATGGGCTCTCTTGTACATTTTCTTTATACTCTAATAATCGAAATTCATATTCAGTGGGAGGTATTCCTTCTGATACATGTGTGTAAGTTTTAGCTTTTATTGGAAATGGGAAACCATCAACTATCCAAACTTTGCTTCCAATTCCACCAGTTTTCCAATACATTTGAACAGCCTCCCAAGTACCTGCAGGAACAGTAATAGTTTCAATTGCTCTTGGAATAACTTGCTCACCTCCAATGTTTCCAATCTTACCCCATGATGCAGATTTGAATTCTTTTGGACCTTTTCCACCAGAACTATCGTCAGATGTTGCAAATGCTGAGAGCCAGACTACAGAAGATTTGAATGCGCCACGGTAAACGCCTAATTCTGAACTACCACCTGTTGGTTCAGGTGCAATTTTTCCTAACTCCATTTCACCAACAATTACTTTAGAGCCATCATAAACCACAACTTCAGATAACCATTTAGTTTCACTTCCAACCTGTTTGTCACCTTTAATCCATATATCCATTTCAAAATTTGCGCATTCTTTGTAATCTACATGACACATGCTATAAGAAAAGAAATCGCCTTGTTTGAGCCCTTCACCTGCATACCATGATCCTGCTTTATCAACACCGCCAGCAGATGAGAATTGCGCAAATGCTGAAGAAGACACTAAAGATCCAAAAAGAAATACGGTGATTATGGAAAATAGTAAAAGTACTTTCAATCTATAAAAAAAATGGTAAAACAGATAGTTAAACGTTGTTCAACTATGAAAAGTGGTAAAAAGAGGTAATCATTACTACGCAAATAAGCAAATATAGAGGAAAATGTACAGAAATTCCAGAAATGTGTGAATGTTCAAAAGTCCATTTATTTGAAGTGGAATTCAAACTAGATGGGATGACAGTAGTTCCTACACACAAAAACTGTGGATTTGCACTAGATGAAAAACAGGCAGACAAGTTCCAAAAAGAGTTAGTAAAATCATGGGGTTTTGAACAAGATGAAGAATGAATAAATAAAAAATAAAAAATAAGTTTTAAAGCTGCTATCGAATTATAGTTGTCCGACAGCTTCTTTACAAACACTTGTTGAACATTTGCAATCAGCACTGCATATACAATGACCTTGCATTGCGCAATCGCATGAATAATCTGGATCTCCGCTGGCTGCTTCGCATCCACATGCTTGATCTACCATGCTAAATCAGTAATCTTACTTCTTTTAAAAGGTTAGTACATGGACATAGAATGTCAGGCACTTGAAATGATCTCAAGAATGGAATTTGCTGATTTTTGTACAGTTTCTGATTGCTGTTCTAAGAGATTTTCATCAACCTCGATGTCAAAAGCAACCTTCAGAAGATAGATAAGATCTTGTCTTTGACTTAAATTATCCTTGATTTTTAGAAAGTTTTCTTTATTGATATAACCTAGATAAAAATAGCAATCAGAAAGCATCGAATTTCTTACAAAAAAATCGTGTTTTTGCTGAATAATTTGAGAATGGTTATTTTTTTCAATTAAATCTGAAAAACCAATTGTTGATTTTAGCATACGTTCAAGTAATGTAGGAATCGATCTCTCAATTCCAACTGTTTGGGTTACTATAGAGATATTTTTATTGATAAGAGTTTTCTTTAACTTTCTAAGTAAATCAAGCATATGAGAAGGACTTGATCTTTGATGGTTAATTGCAGATATGGCATCAGCTAAATAATAAGTAGCACATTTTTGCCAACAAGGCGCAAATACATCTGATGTTTGAATAGATTCTTTAGTTTTTTGACAACAGAATAGAGATTCAATTAAACAATTTTTTGCAAAATCCATGAATAATAAAGAACGTTTTTCTTTAATTTTAGAAAGTAGCATTCGTAAATCCCACGACTCATCATTAATGATTTGAAGGTTGTCGTATTGAAGTAGTTTTTTTGATTGGATTTCAGATAAAGATGCATGATGAATCATGACAAAATTATTTTCAAATTTAATGATTTTTTCAGATTCTGACTTTTCATCAAATACAACAATATCATAATCACAAGAATCAAAATTAAAATCAGAAACTTGGCAACCTGCTAATCCAATTGGGAATTCAGATAAACCTTGTTCTTTGACAAATTTTTGAAGATCCATGTAATTGAATATGAT
The DNA here is from genome assembly GCA_029862745.1 of Nitrosopumilus sp. NCBI lineage: Archaea > Thermoproteati > Nitrososphaerota > Nitrososphaeria > Nitrosopumilales > Nitrosopumilaceae > Nitrosopumilus > Candidatus Nitrosopumilus sp. The sequence goes on from JAOTWS010000006.1 coordinate 31,650, forward strand.
TAATTTTCTATAAAGGAAGAAACTTACAAAATTTCACAAATTCATGCAAAGTCAAAACATTTCCTTTAAATTAAGATTGGATTCATTTTTAGCAAGCTCCTATAGTGTAGTCCGGTTAAGCATTTTGGCTTCTCAAGCCAAAGACTCGGGTTCAAATCCCGATGGGAGCATATCATTTGTGACTAAAATATACACAGATCAATGATAGACATGAATTAAATCTAGTTAAAATACAGGATTATATTTTTCCAGATTTAACTAATTTCTATTTTGCATGATATTATTAATCAACTCCATTGACTTTTTGAAATCTTCAAATTTTGTGCTTTACAAGAACATCAACTATCTGAATGACTGCATTATAATCTACAAGGATGGTACCAGCAAAGATGTTCCAGAAAATACATGTAGGAATTGTGCTACTAAGATAAATGCAAAAAATCCTGAGAATATATTCATTATAATCCTAGAGCAAGTACTTGGGTAGAATTATCAGAAAATAAATGATATGTGTTAATTGACATTCACGTTTTGAGAATACATAATTAATTATTTTTGATTAAAGAAATTTACTTTAATATTTTAGTTTTCTTGCTCTCACTTTGAATGTCATTTCATTAAAAAAAGGCATACCACAAACCCTTAGTCATACTGTAATAATCAGTCATCGATGATTCATCATGCAAAGTTTAACTTTAAAACCAAGGCAATCTGAGCCTATGAACACTCTGGTAGAAACACCAGTAAAAGAAAGAGAAAAAATTCACATTAACACAGTATCAAGACAAAACACGTCTGCAATGGATATGATGGGCTTGTCATGGATATTTGTTGAGGATGACTACTCTTGATTCAAAGAATGTTGTCTTCAATATCCAAAAGTCTGCGAAAAAATAGCCATCTAGAATTTAATCCTGAGGTATTAGAGGCTTTCAAATGATTATGGGTCAAATCATCATATCATACTTAATACATATACCTAACTGTGAGTAACATGCTAAATAAAATTAATTTTCTATTAACTCTAGTTTTCTTGTCTTCTATTTCATTAATAATTTCACAGGATAATGAAATTTTTGCTCAAACTTCTTCAGTACCTGAACCGATAACTGATCTGATTGCAATTCCTGGAAATGGCGAAGTTAGTCTATCCTGGACTGCCCCTTACAATAACGGATCTCCAATCATATCTTATAAAATAATACAATGGGAGACTGGCTCTGATGTGTTTACCACTTTTCCTAACCTAAGTACGACAACCCAGGCAACTGCAACTGGACTCAAAAATAACATTTCTTATAGTTTCAAGGTGATTGCAGTGAACTCTGTAGGTCAAAGTGTAGATTCCAATATTGCATCTGCCAAACCCCTGCCCACTGCACCCTCAACTGATGTTCCAAACCAAATCACTAACCTTATTGCAACAAGAGGAGACAGTAAGGTGAACCTATCATGGAGTAAACCAAATGACAATGGCTCACCAATTACAAGCTACAAAATAACATATTGGCAAATTGGAACTGACAACTTCCAGAAAAAGACAGTTGACGGAAAAGCAATCACTGCACAAATTACTGGATTGACAAACAATGTATCATATGCCTTTAAAATAAATGCAGTAAATACAATAGGCCAAAGTCCTGACTCTAATGTTGATTCTGCAACCCCTTCAAAGTCAGTTATTGCAACAGTTCCAAACCAGGTAAGAGGGGTGGTTGGTATTCCAAGTAACGGTCAGGTGTTTCTCTCATGGATTGAACCATCAGATAATGGGGCACCAATTACAAGCTATAGAATTATTGTAAATGAGAAAGGATCTGCCATAACTACAACATACACTAACATCGGAGATTCAGAAAAAGCCACAATCAGTGGTCTAAAAAACAATGTAACTTATGATTTTAAAATATCTGCAGTGAACTCTGTAGGTATTGGAAAGGAATCGAATTTAATATCAGTCACCCCAAACAACAAGGTTCCAATTATAATAACGGGTCTCAAGGCGGTATCTGGAGATAGCAAGGTAACTTTATCATGGTCAGTATCATCTAATGCACTAGATGACATTACAGGGTATATAGTAAGGGAATTTAGGACTGGTGCGGATTCATTTGTGTCTCATTCCATTATTGGCAAGTCCACAACTGCAACAATTAATGGCCTTACAAATGGCATACCTTATGGATTCAGAGTATTAGGAGTTAATCCAGGTGGTATAGGTACTGAATCCAACATTGTATACGTTACACCAATGCCTCAATCCAAAACAACATCAATGGTACCTACACAGATAGGTGATCTTAGAGCAACTGTTGGTGAGAATCAAGTGAAATTATCGTGGAGTAAACCATTTGATAATGGCTTTCCAATTACAGGATACAAAATCATTCAATCAATTACTGGTTCTAGCTCATTTACTACCATACCAAAATCAGATACTATTCCTGAGGTAATAATTACTGGATTGACAAATGATGCATCCTACAACTTTAAGGTCTCAGCTATAAATTCAGAAGGTACAGGCAAAGAATCAATAGCAGTTTCTGCCATTCCAAAATCGCCAACTGCACCAAAGTATGTAATCCCACAATGGATAAAGATAAATGCCGAATGGTGGTCTCAAGGTTTGATTTCTGACTCTGAGTATGTTCAAGCAATAGAATACATGATAAATCAAGGAATAATCAAAATAAGATGATAGTTGGGAAATCTTTTTATCCAATTAAAAAGGAGTTTGATACCTTGAGAAAACAAGTCCCAATTATTTTTGTATTATTTGTAGTATCTTTTATGATAGCAGGGATCAGTATGCAAGATTCTTTTGCAGATATCATACCTCCAAAAAAACAAACCAGTTTAGGAATATCTCCAGAGGACATAGTATGTGAAAGTGGAATGTTCAAGGTGTTCAGAGAAGTAACCAACTCTGTTGCATGTGTCAAACCAAATAGTGTATCAAAGCTTGTCTCTTATGGATGGTCAAAAGCAGTAGATCAAAACGCTCTAGGCCTTCAGCTAAACAAAGAAAGTATTTCTCTGGGAACAATAAACAAACTATATGCAGAGCCAGTAAAGACACAGTTTGGTAAGTTAACTCCAAAGTCACCTACAGCAGGATATAATTTTGCATTTGAGGTATGTGCCACTCAAAAGATCTACGTTCCAGATGTTCTAATAAAATCAGACAGTGAGACACAACACTATGAGATACCAGAAAACATTGAACCAAACAAATGTGTTCTTAGTGTCACCTTTATCAAGGCCGCAGATCCAAATTCAATTAAGGTCACACTGTTAAACAAGGGCGATATCTCAAAGAATCTCTCAGAGATAGAGACCAAAATAGCCTCACTTGAAAAAGAACTTGCCATGGCAAAAAAATTACTTGGAACCAAGGACTCACCTGATGTGGTCCAAGGCTCAAAGATTTCTGAACTAAGAAAACAGCTAAACGATGCTAAAGAAGACCTATACAGATTGTACTTTACCGTCCATGCAGTACCAAAAGAAAAGTACAATATTCAAAAGCTATCCTTCACTGGTACTCCAATTGAGGGTGAGTTAGCCAACATAATAGCAGTAAAAAAAGCAATTGTGGGAGACAACACATATGATACAATCTTTGAGGTTTGTGCTGGAAAGGTTCAGGTCAGATTACCAGTAATAACTATTTCTTCAGATATTGAAACTACCAACATTAATCTAGGTGACAGAATTGCACCAAATTCTTGTCAAATGACATTCGTTAAGATAACAGCAACTGATCCTGCAAGTATTAAAGTAAACCCAGCTGCCAACTCTGAATCCAGCAAAAAAGTATCTGATCTGGAAACCCAAATATCAAAACTACAAAAGGAACTAAACAACGCAAAGGAATTACTACGTTCATTACTACATGACTCTAAAAGACCTTCGAACTTTAATGAACAAGTAGAAATGCATAGCTCAAACATCATTCAATTAAGAAACCAGATTAATTTGATAAAGGCAGAGTATAATGGTGTTTTATACCAAGCATATAGATAGTTAAGTCCATTTGGATGATTTTTAAAAAATTCACAATTATACTGTTTAATCATGTTATTGGATAATCTTTTCTACTATGATATCTTGTCACTCTAATTCTAACTAATTGGATTCTTACAATATCGATTTGGTGAATAAATAATCCTAAAATTGAATCTAATTGAATATAAAATATAGAAAAGACCCTAGTTGAGTCGTGTCTCTTTGGTTCCCAACAGAATTGTATCTCTACTAAAACCGTCTACATGTTCTTTTTTTATTATTTTTGTCATCACTTGTTGTGTATCGTTATTACTATTAAAGGACATCAATATAGTTTCGTAACAAACCATATTCCTTTGTAATACAGTACAGATGTTGAGAATCTAAAATAAAGTGGATTCACTCCATCTACGAATCAAACTCTATTGATAACTTGCACTAGATAATTACTCTATCTTCAAAGCCTTTGAGGGACACTGACTTACTGTCTTTCTTATTTGCTCTTCGGTGGCTCCATCTTGTGTTATGACGAAATTTCCATCTTTTACCTGAAATACCGATGGCAATGTCTTTACACAATTGGCAGAATGAGTGCAAATGGTTTTGTCATATGTTACTTTCATGATTTGAAATGATCATGATTGGTAATAAGAGATTCTAATCTCTAAACGAGAGGTTATGCTAGAGAGAAACACTCAGAGTAGACAGGTAATGTCTTAGTTTTTTGTATCTCTAATTTCATAATACTTTAATCATACATATTTTTCTAAGTATTGTTGAATAGTGGTAAATCCAATACTAAAAAATTGGTTATTATTGGCATTGTAATTGCAACAATCATTATCGGGATTTCAGCTTATCTGGTTACTAGTGAACCTATACAACCCAAAGTAATGATTACTCCAATAACTGCAGGTCCATACTATGTTGACATTCCAATAATCTTTACCTCTAGTTTCAACAATACTAATGGATATAATTTTGATAAATATGAATATCAATGGGATTTTGGTGATGGAAATAAACAAAATATTGTTGGTAATCAAGAGATCTATCACACATATACAAATGGAGTTCACAAACAAGTGCAACTAGTAGTCAAAGAAAATGATAAAGTGATTGATATCGATAAAATTGATTTGGAGATTAATCCAATTCACTATATTTCACAGTTTGGACATTATGGATCGGGTGACAAAGAATTTCACATCTCAAATGGAATTGCAATAAACAGCAAAGGTAATCTCTATGTTGTTGATCAAGTAAACAATAGAGTTCAGATATTTGATTCAGATGGGAATTTTCTTGATCAAATCGGTGGCCAAAAAAATCCACAAATAAAATTTGAAAGTCCACACGGAATAGCAATAGATGATAATGATAATATTTACATTGCAGATCTAGGACACCAAAAGATAATTGTTTTAGATTATAATGGAAATCTAAAATTTGAATTTGGTTCATTGTGTAATGCTTTATCAGGGGAATATTGCTATGATCCTGATGAAGAGGGGCCACTGGAAAAAGGTGATGGTCAGTTCCATGCACCTTATGATATTGCACTAGATAGTCAAAACAACATCTATGTTACGGACGTGACTAGTTCTTTTGTTCAAAAATTTGATTCAAATGGAACATTTCTAAAAAAATGGGGCGGGCTAGGAATATCTAATGACCAATTCATAAGCTCACACGGAATTGCAATAGATGATAATGATATTGTCTATGTGTCTGATCATGGAAATAATCGGATTCAGGTTTTTGATTCAGATGGCAATTGGCTTAACTCATTTATCAATAATGATTTAGAGGGTAAAATTATTTTTGATGAACCACGGGGTTTGAACATACATGAAAATATCATGTATGTCACTAATGGTGGCACACATGACAACATAATTGCTTTTGATATAAAAAATGGCGTTAGGCTTTTTGAATTTGGTTCTTTTTGTAAGATGGATGAGAATTCTGAATGCAGAGATTTAGATGGAGAAAATGGAGGATTACGTATAGGAGATATGCAGTTTAATGAACCACATGACATGGCTATCAATAAGGATGGAAAAATCTTTGTTACCGATGGATTTAATCACAGGGTTCAGGTTTTTTCAATCAAGCAATAAATGTTTCAAGCATCTTAAATTACTAATTTTGATATCAAACCATAATCTCATATGTAATCAATGAGATTCTTTTTGGAAGATCAGATGGATTCTTTATAAGAGAATCAAAATAACAGCCACAAGAGAAATTTCCGTCAGAAAATTTGATCTATGATACAAATTGACTTGGTAGAGCCACCAAACTTCTTAAGCCACAAAACACTGCCTAATAAAACACAAGATAAATGATTTATGAGAAATGTCTATAACCATGTAAACTTCCAGCTGATTCATGGACTATTCCAAATATCTGCATTGTCCGGATTGTCGAGAATCAGGACTATACTGTAACAAACACAGAAGAGAGGTTGAAACAACCTTGCGCAAGAGGGAGTTAAGCAAGATATTGAAAATGAAGAACTACAAGTCTCCACAATATGTGCACGCAATCAAAGGACTGTTTGAATCCTATGAAATATGGAAGACAATTGAGCCTACAACAAAATAGACCAAATCAGTTATTCGCACTATAGTTAGTTAATACAGTTGTTACACAATTTCTCATACGCATATGTATCATCAAATGACCACAAGATAACCTCAAACGTATAGATATCTGTTACAAAATCCAATTAAATTATTGTTAATCATAATAATGACACGAATAAGAGTAGCTGACTCCAAATGCATAGTCTACATACAGTGGGTACATGATACAATTGATTCGGTCAATAATTAACAAACCATGCTAACAATACATAATGGGTTTTATTGAAAAGTAGCTATTGTTTTGTCAAAAATTATCAAATATTAGTAATGGGAATAGTTTGAATGTTACAAACAAATCAAAAATTTGGATCTTAAAACCAACAATGATTAGTTGTTTGGTGAGAGTTCCAAACATACATAATCATCCAGAAATAGTATTTAGATCATTCTGAGGAATCATATGTTTTGTTTTTATTCAAAATCTTGTATATACTAATCATGAGCAATCAAAATAAATCAAAATGAAGTTCAATTCGCAATTGTAGAAAAAATTTTACAAAGGTTTAGTCTTAGAATTGTAAATATTTCATTTACAGAGTATTATGGTATCATTATTGAAATTGAAAAACTTTAACAATTAGAATTCAGGATTTAATTTAAAGACAAAATATAAGTTTAAGTTTTTGAATTTAGACTAGGCATAATTTTATACTCAGTATTAACATAGCAAGTAATGATAGAACCAGGGAATCCAGTAAAAGATATCCAGATTGACTCAAACACCTCAATAGAGGAAATTTTTAAGGAGATGTCCAAATCAGGAGGATTTGAATCAGTGAATTTAACAGACGGGTTAGATATACTGACTGATATGATTTCAGATAAACAATGTTTGAAATTTGTCTCATTTGTTGCAGCCATAGTTTCTACAGGTACCAGAGGAATCATCAAGGATATGATCAAAAACAAATGGTTTGATGTAGCTATGGTCACATGTGGATCATTGGATCATGACATTGCAAAACATTTTTCACATTACAAAGAAGGGTCATTTACAATGGATGATGCAGAATTATCAAACCAAGGTATACACAGATTAGGCAATGTGCTTGTTCCAATGGAGAGTTATGGACCTCTCATTGAAGAAAAGATCCAATCATTTTTGGAAGAAGAATATCAAAAGGGAACAAAGGAAATGACCACAGCTGACATAACCAAGATGATTGGAAAACATCTAGGAGAGGACTCTTATCTCTATTGGGCATACAAAAATGATGTCAAAGTAATAGTTCCAGGCATAATGGATGGTGCAGTAGGAAGCCAAATTTGGATGTTCACGCAAAAACATAATGATTTCAAACTAAATATGATCGGAGATGCGAATCTTATTTCAGGACTGATTTTCAAAGCTGAGAAATCAGGGGCATTTATGATTGGCGGAGGAATATCTAAACATCATACATTATGGTGGAATCAATACAGAGACGGACTAGATTATGCATTTTACATTACAACTGCACAAGAATTTGACGGAAGCCTAAGTGGTGCATTAGTTAAAGAGGCAATATCATGGGGTAAAGTGACACAAAATGCAAAACATGCAACTCTACATGCAGAAGTAACAACAATTTTACCATTCATTTATGCAGCATTAATTTCAAGATTACAAAAATAGTGTGAATCAAACAAATTTTTAGTGTTTTCATCTATCAAATTCTTTATATCAAAATGTTGTTTCCAATTATTGTCTCAATAACATTCTGGAAAAATACACATATTACATTCTTCTGGATTTTTTGCAACGGTTATAATTTATCTAAAACATGAATCTAGGATCTAAGTTTATTATTATACCATTGCAGGATTGAAAATATTGGTTGACAGAAAAACTTGATCAGATTTTATATTCCATCATGTTGTTTGTTCTAGCTGGTCTTTGTGAGATTGGTGGAGGATACCTAGTATGGCTTTGGTTACGCGAAGACTTTAGTTGGATTTTAGGTGCAGTTGGAGGATTTGTGTTATTCTTGTATGGTATAGTTCCAACATTTCAGAAAGCTCGCTTTCACAGAGTCTATGCAGCATATGGCGGTGTTTTTATTGCAATGTCTGTGTTCTGGGGATGGTTAGTTGATGGAGTGATACCTGATAATTATGACATTATTGGAGCAATAATTGCAATGATTGGAGTTTTGATAATTTTCTACTATCCAAGAAAAGGAGAAAAAATTTGGTCGAAATAACAACTCTTGGCATATTCTTTTTTGCAGCATTATTAGAAATCGGTGGAGGGTACTTAGTATGGAAATGGCTAAAAGATCATAAAACAAAAATTTTTGGATTGGTTGGAGCATTAATTCTATTTTCTTATGGAGTTGTCATGACTTTACAGCCTGAAAACTTTGGTAAAGTGTATGCAACATATGGTGGAATTTTTGTTGTATCATCAATAATCTGGGGATACTGGATTGACAAGAAAAAACCGGACAGATTTGAAATTATTGGTTCAGTAATTGTCTTGATTGGAGTTTCTGTGATATTTTATTTTCCAAGATAATTGTTTTGATATTAATCACAAGCATGAATTTCTTTTGACACGTCATATTATGTATAATATTTTAGTTTATTGAGGAATCATATTTTTTATGCAAATGTTGGTTTTGATATAGAATAAAACAGAACATCATAAATGATATGCTTAGTTACTTATGTAACTTCAGAATTACTGTAAAGGGATGTGTTACATGGTGTCAAGCTAATATCATACTTTAGTAAGAATACAACTATGGTAAATGCACTAAGGATGATGGAGAAACTTCTTTTCAAGTTTGCAAAGCAGTGGATTGCAGGAGATGATATTGATGATGCACTGACATCTGCAAAAGAAGCATACAAGAATGGCAGACATGCAATAATCAATAAACTTGGAGAATATCATAAAACTAATGATCCTATAGAAAAAACAACCATAGAGTACGAGAAGATAATTTCATCATTTAGAAAGTGGAATGTAAGGGGAGCTATATCAATAAAGCCTACACAGGTTGGAATGTCAATAAATTGCAAAACATGTCTTAAAAATTTTGAGAGGTTAATTGATTCAGCCTCAAGTTCACATGTATTTGTATGGATTGATATGGAATCATCAGAACATACAGATGATACAATTCAGCTTTACTATGATCTGTTTTCCAGATACGAGAGATTAGGGATAGCAATTCAGGCCAATCTGAAGCGTAGTGTTGATGATGTAAAAGATCTCATTAGGCACGGAGCAAAGATTAGAATTGTAAAGGGGGCATATAAAGAAAAAAATAGAATTGCATACAAAACAAGAAAAAAAGTAGACCAAAATTTTCTAAAAATCATGAAATTGTTGTTCAGAGATGCAAATGAGTTTGCAGTTGCAACTCATGATTTAAAATTAATTGATGATGCTATTTCATTATCAAAAAAATATCTGAAAAAATTCGAGTTTCAGTTACTAAAAGGAGTCAGAGATGAACTAAAACCAAAACTAGTAAAACAAGGATTCATGGTATCAGATTACATTCCGTACGGAACAAACTGGCTTCCATATTCAATTAGGAGACTACGTGAAAGAAAGAGAAACATACTATTGTTAGGAAATTCGTTTATTCAATCACACAAGGTTTGAGTTTGTGAGCGCATAAATTGTTGCAAGTAATGTTCCCCACCAGCTCCTTTTCCAGTAATTCCAGAGCTTTTCCAACCAACAAATGGTTGACTTTGTACAAGAGCAGCAGTAGTTGCACTTGATTCTCTGTTTGCATATACAGTTCCTGCTTGAATTTTTTCGAAGAATTTGTTTATTTGATTTTTATCCTCTGAAAAAATTCCTGCAGTTAGGCCATATTCAGATTTATTTGCTAAGGTAATTGCTTCATCAAAATCATCATAAGTATCAATGCACAAAAAAGGCAAAAACAATTCTTCAGTCACAAGTTTATGATCTTTTGGAAGATCAGTGACAATAGTTGGCTGAACAAAATAACCATTTTCACACTCCGAATTGGTAATTTTGTTTCCACCAAAAATTATTTTGCCATCTTTTTTTGCAAGATTTACGGCATTTTCAAATTTTGATATAGAATCATTGTTAATTACTGGACCCAAAAATGTTTCACGATTCCAGGGCATGCCAATCTTTAATGAAGCACTCTTTTCAATAATTTTTTTGAGAAACTGTTGAGAAACATTCTTTTGCACATAAACGCGAGAACATGCACTGCATTTTTGTCCCCCAAATCCAAATGCGGCACGCATCACACCTTCAGATGCTTTGTCCAAATCTGCATTGTTTGTAACAATTACAGGGTTTTTTCCGCCCATTTCAGCAATGAATGGTTTTGACGTTTTTTTTGTGAATTTTTTGAAACCCATCATCCCTACAGCTTGAGAACCAGTAAATGCAATACCATCAATATCGTTACTTTCAATGAGCATTTTTCCAACAACAGTTCCATCACCAGTAACAAAATTAATCACACCTTGCGGCAGTTTTTCAACAATAGATTCAATAAAAAAGTATGAAGATAACGGAGTTGCACTTGCTGGTTTTAGTACAGCGGTATTACCAGTAAGCAACGCGCCAGTTGTCATTCCTATTGCAATTGCAGATGGAAAATTAAAAGGAGAGATTATTCCCCACACTCCATAAGGCTTGAGAACAGTCCTAGTTTTTTCATGAGGGTTTGGGTGAGGAGTTTGTTTACAAAACCCCTCATTTTTCTCAAGTTGGAATGAGTAAAATCTCATAAAGTCAATTGCCTCATCCACATCATTTATTGCCTCAATTCTGGTTTTTCCATTTTCAAAAGACATCCAGGCTGCCAATTCAAACTTTAATTTAGAAAATTCATTAGCAGTTTGTTTAAAAATATTAGATCTCTTTTGATACGATACATTACTCCATTTCTCAAAAGCATTTTTTGCAGAAGTTATGGCTTCTTTTGTTTGTGATTCATCAATTTTTGGAAAAGTGCCAAGAACAAGTCTAGTATCAGACGGAGACCTTACATCAAAAGTGTTTTCTGAGAAGACTTTTTTGCCATTAATTATGCACGGATATTGTTTCCCAAATTTTTTTTTAATACACGTTACAGCATCATCAAATTTTTTATCAAATTCATCTTGTTTTCCTTGGGATACTGCATTGCCCCAAGTATATTCATTTTCAAACATATCTATGATTAGAATTTGTTGAATTTAAAGTCACAATATTATTTGACTGAGGATATTACCTCACCAATCATCCTAGATGCAAGATGAGATGTTCGATTGTTGATATCATATGTAGGGCACACCTCTACTAGATCCATTCCCAGAATGCCTTTGCCTACAATTTTTTTGAGAAGATAGATTGCATCTACACTAGATATACCCATAGGTACAGGAACAGAGACGCCAGGTGCATGAGAAGGGTCTATACAATCCATGTCAAATGAGACATATACCGAATCTCCAATAATGTCAAGTATCTTTTGAGATATTTTAGAAATGGATTTTTCTGCAATATCAAAAGGTGTTATGAGATGTATTTGATGTTTTTTTAGGTTATCCAATTCCTCTTGTTCAGGAGTTCTAATTCCAATTTGAACACTAGTTTCTTGTTCAATACAATCTAAAACATCCCCAAAAACAGAGCCATGGTAATTCTTAGTTGATGTAATAAAATCAGGATGAGCATCAAAATATACCAAAGATATTTTATTTGATTTTTGTGCAAGTTGTTTGATAATCTGTGAGCTCATGGAATGGTCACCGCCTATAGATACGGGAATTTTAGAATCAAAAAATATTTTTTCAAATGTTTGTGGAATTTTATCTCTAGCAATATTACCATAATCAAAGACATTTTTGGAAATCCCATTCGTTGGAAGTCCAATGGATTTTTTTTCATCTCTCATGTAGGAATCTACAAGATTGGAGGTTTTTCTTATTTGATCAGGAGCCCTTGAAGTTCCTTCTCGTAGTGAATGAGATTTGGATTCATCAGGAATTCCAATTATTACAATATCACTATCAAGATATTGTGAATTGTTCCAACATATTTTTTCCATCAGTTTAATGTAGCACACATAGATAATAATTTGATTTGTTTGCAATCACGTTGGCAATACAGTTTTCTTTCAAAAGAAGTTTTAGAAAAATGAATGAACAAATGTTTAGAAATTTCATATTACATTTTAAATACATCGAAAACATTAAGGTAATTGATGTCGTCAGACATCCAAGACAAAGAATAGACTGCGTAGCCCTGCAGAACAAAAATGGCGTTCAGGACACTGACAAAGAGAGGAAATCTCTCAAAGTTCTGCGAATATAGGGTTACGCCATAATATATCAATCAAGCGCACAATACAAAAAATTGAAGTGTTTAACTAATCTGATAAAAATCTAATCATGATATTTGAAATTACAGAATTATTTCTTTAAATATCTAAATCAATGGGATGTTTTGTTGGGGCTAAGAGAACTAGATCTTAAAGAGGAATATAGATCAGATAGAGATGATATTGTTGCAGAGTTTTTCCTTCCTTGTCTAAGCAATTGCGTAGAATATGATAGATGTGTTGATGTTTTATCAATTCATACACTAGTTAGAATATCTATGGCATTTGATAATTTCGCCCAAGGTAAAGCAAAATTAAGGATGATAACAGGTCATAGATTCAGAGCATCAGAATTAACTTTGCTCACAAAACTCTTTTCTGAAAAAGAAATAAAAACATTCAACAATAAATTAATTAAAGATTCTAAAATAAAAAAAGTAAAAAACATCATAGATAATGAACAAGTAGAAATAAAAATTGCAATTCCAAATTCAGAACAGATATCAGATTCATTCTCAGAAAGAATAGGAATTTTTAAAGACGCGCATGGTGATGTAGTTGCATTTACTGGAACTTCAAGAGGAACAGTACCTACTCAAACTAGAGATTTTGAATCAGTAGATGTTTTCACATCATGGAATGACCAATCACGTGTTGAAAGAAAGATGAAAGATTTTGAAGATCTTTGGCAGAACAAAACAAAATATGTTGAAGTGTATGATTTTAAGTATGCAGAAAAAAATAATCTTCTAAAATATTCATCCGAATGGATTATGCATGATTAAATATTGAGTGGTTCATCTAAGCCAGACTTGTTTTCATTAAAATTAATTCTATTAATTTTATAATAGATTACTTCACCACGTCTCTCAATTACTGCAATAATTGGTTCTTTTCCCATTTGAGTTATCTCTTCAATCTTTTTCTGAAGGATTCCCATTTTTTCTTGCTGTCCTTCATTAAGACCAAAGACTAGAAACTTTGCACCTTTTTCTCCAAACTGTCCTCGTTCATAAACTCTAAAATCAAAACCAAAGCCAAAACCGTCTTTTACAACATATCCTCGGTTACGGAGATCACGATAAATCAGGAATTTAGTAAGGATTTCAGAGTCAATTTTATGACAAAGACCCATAAAAGAATCAAAATCAATCTGCTTTTTTCCTTTCTTTAAAATCAGTCTTTTAGTGTATAACAGATAAAGAGTTTCAAATGATTGTAAAAATAATTTTTCATTTTCAATTTCTCCAAACCCCTTAAGATCTAGCTCGTGTATCATGGTCTTATCTGAGATACATGCTTGATCGGAAATTAAATTGCCAGTTACTAGTAGAGGTTCTTCCACGGTAAAGAGAAAATCAAGTGATTTCCATATAAGCATTGGAATGCATGAATGAATCACTGACTAACCGTTAAAATATGGGTTTTCTGGTTTGAGGTTATAATGCATGGTGCTAATTATAGAGAAGGACGTGGACAAGTGTTTACTAGAAAGGAGTACATCAAAGGTAAACCACAAATTAAAATTGCAAAATTTCAAGGCGGAAAAAGAGCAATATACGAGCATTGTGTTCAATTATTACTAAAAGAGAAATTACAGATTCGACATATGGCAATTGAATCAGCCAGATTAGCAGCCAACAAAACATTAGAAAAAACAACTGGTGAATTAGGCTATTATTCGCGACTTAGAATTTATCCACATAATCTTCTTAGAGAAAATAAACAAATTGCAACAGCAGGTGCAGACAGAGTTTCAGAAGGAATGAGAAGATCATGGGGCAAAGCTACTAGTTTGGGAGCCAGAGTAAAACAAGGACAATGTATTATGGAGATGTTTGTTAATGGAGATGCTCACGTACAAGCTGCAAGAAAAGCACTTCAAGGTGCTTGTGTAAAATTACCAGGAACCCCATTGATCAAAGTGATCGAGTGGAAGAAAATATCACCATAAATTATCTAATTTAGATTTCTTATTTTTGATAAACTCTAAAAATTCATCAAATTCTTGTTTTGTGGGTTCTCGATTAAGAATTCTTTTTGATTGGTAAAAAAAGGCGTTGTAAATCCTTCCTACAGCAATTCCCAAAGCAAATGATTTTGAGCTATCTATAGGTGAAAGCGATTGAATTAATTGTTTGATTTCATCCTTGTTAGAAATGGTGTCTTGAATTTTTTGCTCTATTTTCCTCAAAAGATTTTCATCCATAAGTAATGTTAGAGGAATCAATTAAAATCTGTTATAGCTCAAGATTTGTTAGGAATTAACACAATCTGGATAAATAACACATTAACATGTAAGTAAATAGTAAAAATCAGAAAATCATTGTTTGAGACATGTTTGAAGAGAGAAATCAGAAATACTCTTGATGGTCTTATTTTCAATATGTTGATCAAACTAATTCATCAGATAGTGGTTTTTTGTTTTAATGCAAAACGAGTGAAAATTACTCCGATGCTTGTAGAAAACCATATTGTTGCAAGTCTTGTAAATATAACTAGTGATGATGCAACCGAAATAGTCAATCCTTGCTGAACTAACAAATAATCTGCAATCCCTTCAGTAACACCAATTCCTCCAGGTATTAAAGACAAAACTCCATATCCTAATGAAGTGAGATAGATTTGAGATGTCAGAACATATCCTAGATCAATACCTAATGCCAAGAATCCAACATATACTGCCAATGAATCCAAAATCCATCCGGCTACACTTATCAACCATCCCTTAGTCATGGTTTTAGGTCTGGTCAAAATAAAAAATGATTCATTAAGATTTATTTCAGGCAGTCTAGTTTTTAGAAATTTTATTATTGATAGTTTTTTATGAACAAAAGAAAAAATATTCAGATTGACAATAACAAGATAAATTACAACTAGTAAAAAGCAGGAAATTATGACCATTAGAAAAGATATCCAACTAAATGATATTACAAAACTAAAAAGGACAATACTGGTAGCAGCAAGTAGGTCATGATAACGTTCTAGAAAAATTACTGCAAATGATTTGTTGTTGGTTATTTTTAATTGGTTTTTTAAAAAATGAGATTTTATAAACACTCCTACTCCACCAGGAGTAAAAATTAATGACATTCCAGCTAGATAAATAATCAAATTTTGTTTAAAGGATATTTTTTCATCAAGCATTTGAAGAAATTCTTTTTGACGTATACTCTTTATTGTGTGTGAGATTATCCCAAAAAGAAATACCAAAAAAACTAATTCAATTTTAATATGCAAAAATTGTTCTGAAATTTTATTGATATCAGAATACAAGATAAAAATAATATAAAAAATGGCACTTCCTAGCACAACCCAGATAATATTTCCCTTTAACAGATCCAAACCTTTCATGTCTAACACCAAAAGTAAATAGTTTAGAGAATAAAAGACACACCTACAAAAAGACTAAATTTGAAATCACAGTTATTTCACTACAGTTACTGGAGCCTTTGCCTTATGTAGGATAAAGTTTGACGTGCTTCCAAAAAACAATTCCTTTGGAAACCCCATTCCTCTTGATCCTATGACAATTTGATCAATCTTGTTTTTAGGATTATTAGCAAATGTGGTCAAGTCAATACCTGAAGTATGCCCTCCTATTACAATTCCTTCAAATTTAATTTTATTTTTTTCTACTTTTTTCTTTGCAAAATGCATTATTTTTTGTACTCCATTTGTCCATTTTTCCTCTGGAAGTATAGGTGCACGAACAGCAGAAAATGCACTAAAACTTGTGTCACTATGAACTCCAACGATTGTGGCATCAGACTGTTTTGCAAACAAGATTGCAGTATCTAATCCACGTAAAGAATGCTTTGACCCATCCAAGCAAACCATAATTTTCTTACTCATACAAACCAAAAGAAATAGTCCCTATTTATTGCAAAAGATGATTGTTAGTTTTGATTTTTACCAGATATAGGATAAATTTTAGAACTATCCCAGTCCTAGTGAGAAAAACAATGCTAAAGAAAATTCAGAAAAAATAAATCTCTTTTTTATTTTTTTGTAATTTCTAGTACTCGTCTTTGTTGTTCATCTAACATCTTTTGAAATTCCACTCTTAGTACCTCGAGTTTTTCTTTCTTTGTTTTATCATCTAATGTAGAAAAGTTGACATTTTTCATCTCTTGTGCAATTGCAGAAAGTTTATCGTTGGTTTCATATACAATACTATCTATCTGTTTTTCTCTAGATTCATCCAATAAGTATGGTATAGCAATTCTTGCAAATAACTTTTGATGTTAGGGTGCAATATATCCTAATTATGTTCATATCAAATATCAAATTTTTAAAAATATGTTTTATTTAGTATTCATGGTCCTCTAGTTTTATTCACATTTTCAGTAATGTATCAGATATTATCAACAAGTACAAAAAATGATTCTGGTTGATCTAGTAACAATTGATAGTCTAAATATGTTTGATAGATTTTTCTTATAAGGTGCAAATTCTTGTATACATTAGTTGATTAAAAAGAAAACAAAACTTTTGATGATCGGATCTTAAGACCAACAACGATTAGTTGCTTGGTGAGAGTTCCAATCATACAGAATCAACCAAGAATAGTATTTAGATCATGCTGAGAAATCATACGTTTCGCTTTTAAGTAAATGTTGTACTAACTAGTTTAAGATTTGCGGGAAGAAACCATCTAACCGTTAACCGACCATACCGTCCAAGGGGTGGGCCAACTTTTGCCCATCCTTTTCAAGTTATCTTTTATCAATTATAAGATAATACAAATTCGCTGATGAGTGATATGAATAAATCATTTGTTTTGCTTTTATCCAAAATCTAGCAGATACTAATCATTATGAGCAATCAAGATAATCAAAACAAATCAAAGTGATAAGAATTCCAAGGGTTTTCCCGGATTTTTTACGAGGGTTAAGTTTTTCCTTAAAAATATTAGACCATAGATTTGGGTTTTGATTATACATTGCTAATGCCAGATCAAACTATTTCTCTATAAAAAAAATTCAATTCCTTTTCCAATATGGGCAAAATCTTTTAAATCGATACATGTGTTGACTATCAATGAATAAAACGCTAAAGTATATGGCAATACTTGCTTTAGTTCCCCTGTTTACAGCAGGCATGACTTCAAATTATCTTACTGATGCAAATGCAGCAACAAGTAACAAGGTAGTTTGTGGTGATGTCTTGTGTAAGAATTATCCAGGAGGCAGAAACGGTTGGGAAGAAGATAAAAAATCCGGATCTTCAACTGTAACACCACAACCTGCTCCACAGGTTTCTAAAGAAGTATCTACACAAAAAGAAGTTCAAAAGAATGTAGAGCCCAAGACGACATCTCAAAAAAATACCGAATCTAGCATGGACTCACAGCTCAAGTTATCAAGAGCAAATGTTCCAGCAACAATCCCTTTGCATCAAGGATACTACAATGGTGAGGATGTTTATTTTATCATCACCGACTCTAGTGATCCAACACATGCAGATATAATTACAGCAAATCAGGATTGGAAAGTAGAACTTGCTCCACTGCTAGCAAATGCTCCAGCAGAGGCACTATCAAAGACATACATGTTTACAAATGGTATTAAAGGTGATGGAGTTCATGGATTTCAAGGTGAAGTATTTACCAGTACTCCTGCACAACCAGAAGTGTATAGTGCACTGACTTCTCATGTACATGTTACATGGAATGAAGGGATACAACCACGAGTTCTTGATTCGCAAGAGATGATCATGGCTGCTGCAGATAAACGTGAGGTTACACTTACTGAACTAAAAGTAGTGTTAAACATGCCACAAATTGTTTGGCCTGGTGGTCAGATGATGGTAAAAGAGAACAAGACATTAACTGACGAGACTCCATATGGAGGAGGACAAGTTCTAGATATCAATACTGAAGAAAAGACAGTAACTTTCATCGCACATAGAGGCTGGGGTCCTGATGGTAGAACCATCTATTACATTGTAACTGATGCAACACCAAGTGGTCCTGCAAGTATGATGGGAGTTACAAGTGCACCAACATCGGCTAGTTTGATTGCAAATTCAGCAGCAGTAGATCTATTCCAGTTTAAGGATGGTCTTACAGGTACTGGACCTATGGGATTCCAACCAGGAATAGCTGCAGGTGCACCAGGTGATGCAAACTATTCACCAATGTGGAGAATCTTCATGATAGGATGGACTGATCCTTCTAGTGCACAACTGCTAGAAACCATTGATGATATCAATGCATACAAAGAAGCAGATCTAATCGACATTAGCATTGCCAAACCAATGGATAGCGATCACATTGTGAATTGTCCATTCATCGATCCGTTCCAATAAGGAACTCTACTCTTTTTTTCTATTTTTTTTATATTGTCTGATGTAAATCCTGTTGATCTGTAGACCAAAAAATATGTTAATCATAATTTTACAGTAAAATACAAAACAGCACCTCAAAAATTAAATCAGACTATTGCCAAACACAACATAATGATGTCCTCAACTGATACTAAAACAGGCGATGATACATGTCCAATATGCAAAAGATCAAAAAGTAAACATACATCTGAAGAGATTAGAGCATGTACCAAAAAGATGAATGATCTCAATAGTATAGATACAGATGGCTTGTAATATATGTAAAAAATAAGAGAATCACTTGTGTGGTTTTCTTCTTATGTTCAAATCAAAACATATCGATCTTTTTCTATTTTGTATTCTTGTAATAATGTAAAATAAAAATATAGAAAAAAGAAAGTAAACCTACTTTCTTAATTTCATGGTCATTTTGGCAGCAATTCCACATAAGAGTAGCCTAATTCTAAATAAATTTTGTAATTATAATACATAGATATAGTTAGATGTAGAATCTGTTGAATTCAACAATCGAACATTTTATGAAGTTCTTTTGTTTGGTTTACTCAAATTATGAATTTTTTAAGAATTGGCAGTATTGTTTTAACTATAATTATCATTACAACCTTTTTTGCTTCTGCAGAAATATTTGAGGCACACCTAGAAGAAGATACAGAAAAGCCTAATTTTGATCATCCATTTTTGCCTTATGCAGGATTGTTTTTGTTTGGTTTACCTCCATCGATAGCAGGAATTGTTGTATCATTCTTCAAAACTAGCAAATCAAAAATCTTAGGCTTTAGTATAATAACTGTTATATCTTATGTTGTAATTTTCATCATCGCAATTTTGATGTTAAATTATCCTATACTATTTGACATTCCAGAAACATACTGGGAACTTACCAAATAAAGAAACTGAAGAGTAGATTTTTTAATAATCATGAAATTGTCGTTGTATTTGCATCACTTGTATTTTTTAAATCCCAACTAATTTGGTTTTACTTACCATTGTTCTATATCTTCTTGATCACAGGCATGTATTTTAGAATAATCTTTTATTGTTTTAAGCACATTCAAAAGTGCATTGCATAACAAAATGATAGGCAATGATTTGGTAGTAGCATATACAATACCAAATGATTCAGGAAAAAAAGAATTCATCACAATATTGCCATGGGGGGAAGAGATTACAATAATGGGTGAAAACAAAAAATACTACTTTATTAAATTTAATTTCTCCAAAGAACTAGATGATGGCAGTTTTATTCTTGAAGAAAAATCGGGAGTCATTAACAAAAAAACAGAATTAATTGATATCAATAATAATGGGATTCTGAGAGTTGATTTTGTAGATGTACAACAAGGAGATGCGGCGTATATTGAAACTCCTAATGACAAGCGAATACTAGTAGATGGTGGAGATAATCAATTATTTGCCAGATATTTAGCTCAAAAATTTCCTGGTTCAACCATTAATGAACCATATGTAATTGATGCAATAGTAGCTACCCATGGTGACGCTGATCATTTTCAAGGATTAATTGAAATATACAATTCAGAAAAAAATGATGTTAAAAATAAACAATTATTCATTTATCCAAAAAGAATTTTTCATAATGGAATTGTGAAATCTTCTAATAAGATCAATGGCAAAAATGTTTCTACAAAGAAAAGATTAGGTAGAACAAAAGAATTTGATGGGAGATTGTACCTTGTGGATCTTTTTGATGACATAACTAGCGTACCAAAAAAGAAACTGAATTCAACATTTCAAAAATGGGTTAAAGCAATTAAAGCATATAAAAAACGTGGTCCTATTGAATTACGACGTTTAGAGTATGATCCCACAGATAAGCCGTTTGATTTTGTAAAAAAAGAGGGTATAGATATCCAAGTTTTAGGCCCAAGAACACAAATAAAAGAAGGTCTAAGCACATTACCTTTCTTAAAACAAAGAGATAAACCAATTCCAAGATCAGTAATCAAAGATAATGAGGATAAAGAAAAAGGATCGTATTCTCATTCGCACACCATTAATGGTCACTCTATAATCCTAAAAATAAAATTCAAAAATGTAAATATCCTGTTTACAGGGGACCTCAACGATGAATCAGGTAAAGATTTGGCAGAACAAAACAGAATCGATTTGAGTGCAGAGATTTTTAAAACACCGCACCATGGATCACATGAATTTTCAAGTGAATTTTTGGAAAAAGTAAAACCAGTAGTTTCTATTATTTCGTCTGGAGACGAAAATGCAGCAAAAGAATACATTCATCCACGTGCATCTTTGGTTGGTTCATTAGGAAAAAACTCTAGAGTTGCCGAACCACTTATTTTTGTAACCGAATTAGCAGCTTTTTTTAAGAATATGGGTTTTGTTGATGATAAAATCTATAAAACAAGTAAATTGAAAAAACAAAATAGTACTAAACAAAAAGGACCATTTTATGCATTTAAGAGAACTGCGTTTGGAACAGTACATATCAGAACAGATGGAAATAGAGTTCTAGTTTATACCCATAGTGGTAAAGAAGACATGAAAGAAGCTTATGTTTTTACTGTTGATAGTAATGGTGGGATAGATTTTAAATCAGAGAAGATGGTTACTTGACATATCAGTTAAAACATATTTTTTTATGATCTAATTCTTTAATTGGTTTTTTATTTTGATATCTACATTAACATGCAATGCATAAATAATTTTTACTATCAAAGATTAATTCCAAAAAAATATTTATTTATCATCAACTTGGATTAAGAATTACATCTCAAAGTTTTGTTAGATATTAACATAATTTCATGATAAAGTCAAGATTTACGATTAATTCATGTCACATTTTATCCATACGACTCTTTTACAATTATCCTGTTTAACATTCTCTTTAGTCCAAGTTTGAAGATATGGTGCAGATTTGAAAATTTTGTGAGTATTTTAAACTCAGTTTAGATAATCCAATTAAACGTCTACCAAAAAGTTTAGGTTGGATTTATCACGAAATCAAACTCTTTCCGTGCAAATTTTTTTATGTTTTCTTAGATTTTCAGAAGAATGAAACTCAGTACCACATGCTCTACATTTTTCCTTTTTCTTATTGTGTGCAATTTCTTTATGTTTTTCTAGTCTTTCAGGATACTTGAACCTCGATCCACATTCTTTACATTTTAGTTTTCTTATACTATCTACTGACACCATGCTTAGTTTAGTAGTATCTAGTACTAAAACTAAGTTCCTCATTACATGCTGTTTCTTTATTTGGTACCGTTTTTATCTAGGTATGGGTTGCTGTTTTTTTTTTGTTTATTTTCTCAAGGATGAATCATAGACTAGAAACAACTAATGCTTAACCAATAAATCAGACTCAAAAGTACATATTCTCAATCATAACCAATATGTGTAGATGTTTACAATGATAAACCATAATACATCTAGAAACATCATAAATGGAAAATTCTCCATTTTCTTATTTGTATCAAAGATTTGAGATAAATTTAGAAAATCACACACATGCACAATTCAAGAAATGTTTTCACGAAAAATGCAGAAATAATTAAGGAGTTTTATGATGCGTTTAAGAAACAAAACAAATTATTATGTTTGCAATACTATGATGAAAAAATAGAGTGGATCATTATAGATCAGATGTCAACAAATGGTAGCACATATGTTGGGTCAAAATCAATTTTTGAGGAATATTTTCCAAAAATGTTGTCTGATTTCCAACCTGGTACTTGCCAAAATAAGTCAATTCTGATGTATGGCAGCCAAACCCAAACCCATACACACTCAACAAGTTTGATTGTGGTTTCATGGGTAACACATACGGTTCTGCTATTATGAAAAATGCTCTTTTTGATACAATATAGACTTGCCTTCTTTGCAGACTTGACTATTGCCTTCTTGACGGGTATTTGATGCAGCTTGTGAATATTCATTTGCTAACCAAAGATCTTTTTTCAAATAAGCTTTTTACAATTATTTCTTAAAGTCATCTAGATTAGTTTTCATTAAAGTTCTATACCATGTTTTTCTTTGACATGTAAAATAAAATTTGAATTCTTTTTAGATATAAAATTACAGTATGTACATTTAAATACGGATTGTTGTTTTGGAGATCCTATTTTTCTGCTCATTTCAAATTTTTAATCAATTGGTTAATGATAAAACTTTCCTCAATACATGTTGTTCCTTTTTATTTTATTATTTTGACTCAACGTAATTATTACTTAAATAATCAATATATGGGTATTTTAAATCTTTAAATGCCATAATCTGTCAACGGTTGTATCGTATTCTTCTTCATACATATCATTCAGGTAAATTCTGACTTGGATAAACTGATGGTCAAACTGGAACATCAACTGATCCTTTCTAAATAGGATCTGCCATATCAAATAAGAAATGAAGACATTAAGGAATTAAAAATATTTGAAAAAAAATCATATGGCGGACAAGACCAGCATATATCTGTATTATATTTTTGAATTAAATGGTAATACCAAAGAATCCATTATGTCTTTGTTGATATTGGCAAAAGATTTTGAATTTTCATTCCATGTATGAATATTTTGTTTTGTTGCATCAATTGATGCAATTGACATCATAGTATGAATATTAAATGATCCTCTAATCTTTTCTGCAGAATCATGCATCATATTCATTGAAGATTCTTGCATATTCGCGTTTATTCCTACTTTGGTTGCAAATTCCCTTTGAATATCAATGATTGATGATGAAGCATCATTCCATGCTTGGACATATTCTTGGAGCAGATTAGTTGCTGCTTGATGGAACTGTGGAATTGACTTTTCCATATTTGAATAGAAAGTCTTGACACCATCATTCCAAACAGAATAGATATCTTTGTGATTGTTTATATTTTCTATTTTACTCATTTGTCACACCTCCTCCTATTGGATTAAGTATTATTACTTGAATTCCTCAAGCAGATCTTCATTTTTCTTGAAGATCCATGTTAAGCCAATCATGTCTATGGCAGTAATAGTAGAGAGTAAGTTTTTGGTCTCACATTCAACCAGGGTTTCTTGACTTGGTTTTTGGTCATATCTGTGTTGGATTACAATTGACATGAGATAAAATAGTTCCAGAATGATATAATCATAGCAGTTGATTTGTGGTATGCCTTATTTTGACATAAATCTTAAATTTTTACATTGGCCAAACAACATCAAATCCTACTGACATACATATTCAAGGTGATGATTCTTCAGAAGATAGGATCTAGATGGGAGGCTTTTCAAGCTTTTTCTAGTGACATTTTGGTTGTTACGCATATTGAATGGGATGAATACACATTCTGTTTTACAGATATTTTGGATTCTGGCTCTACAGCACCGTGGAATTAGGAATGAAGAGAAATACATTTCTTTAATTGTTCTTGCAGCCATAACCCAAGTTCTAATTTTAGGCATCATAGGATCTCAATCATCTCTTCAACATCTCGGCCATTTAGATTCTTTCCAATGAAGTCAAATTAGCATTCAAACCATCACTATCAATCGTAGTGGTTTTATTGCCATCTTATTGGAAGAGGTACAATCGTTGAGGTTAATTCTGAAATAGACGCAACAGGACTAGATATAGGTATTGTTAAAGTCTAGACAATCTATGAATTGGAACCAATAACATTCATCAAAAGGTGCAACAAAAGGAAACTTGTTTGTTAAAGCAACAGGTGGAAAAACAGAAGATTATAAAACGATCTCAGAAAATATTGTCTTGAAACATAACGACTTGAAGTAATATGGTAAAAATAATCACTATACAAACCCCCTAAGTTCTCTCATATGGACATAATATGTAAATTACATATCCACAATACATCAACATAAAACATATACAAATGATTTAATGAATTCTGATACAATATCATTTCATGGAGTTACAATGGGTATGTACAATAGATGAGACGGGTTGAAATTTTTTTAGTAAAGTGAAAACCACATAGAGAAGGAAAGTGCAGAGATTAAACTAGACACAAGAATTACAAGCTGATTCTCTTTGTATCTTATCCTTTGTTAACCATTTTTGCCACATCTGGATGATTGTGATTGATGTGTAATTCCAGATGTTGTTTTGTAACATAGTTCATTGGCTCATCTGTAGGACATACAGGACATTTGAATGACACTGATTTTCTAGTCCACAAAATACAGTTAAGAAATCTAGTCAAAATTTACATCCCAAATGATGTTCAAAATACAACCAGATAATTACAGAGTAGGGCAAATTGCCTTGTTAGATGATGATTGTTTTATAGTTTTTACTTGTAACGTATTTTATTCTTGAATCCAATTCTCTCTGTTTATTTTTGCAGTTTCATCTAAAGTTATTTTGATTATAATCCAAAAATCAGATGAACCCTAGTTTTCAAATAACGTTATTATATTCATAAAAAAGGACCTTATATAACAAAATGGCTGACGACGCAAAACCAACTATGAAGACTGAAATCCTAGACAAGATTGCAGCACTTGTTACTGCAGCCTTTGGTCTGGTAGCAGCTTTGGCATGGAATGATGCAATAAAGACAATCTTCAAAGAAGTTTTTGGAGAACAATCAACTATTGGTCCAATGTTATTATATGCAATTGTGGTTACGATTATAGCTGTAATTCTTACAATAATTGTCGCTCGTGCAGTATCTAATGCAAAGGGATCTTAACTCTTTTTTTTTCTAAAAAAAGATACTTTGAAATATTAATAATTCTGTATGTTGTAATGACTTTCAAGTGTGTATTGTGTAATTATAAAAATAAGTTAGAGTCAAAATACTGATAAAACAAACTTTTTAGATAATAGATGGTTTATCATACAAAAATAGCAAGAGAATTCCAGTTAACATAACAAAGGATGCCATAAAATAGATTATTACATGTAAAATTCCAATTTTTTTGCTGTAATAGTGTCCAACAAATATGATTATCATCCCCATACCAACTAAAAATATTCCAACTATGAGATTGATAAAATCCATCATTATTTTCTAATATATCACACTAATGATTCATTACTTTATTTTCATAATATCCATAGTATTATGAAATATTATGATAGTATTCTTACTGATAATTTCTTATTGTTAGTTATATGCATAAATTTGATTTAATTTTCTAATAATAAAACATGCTAAACTAACACAACTTCTTTATTTTTGTAGAAATTAGGACAAATAATCATGTTTTATGATGGCATATACGGGTATCCCTTAACATTAGAGAAGATTATGCAATAATCAATTACTTAACCACAAATTTTAAACAATTTTCTATATTTATAAAAACTAGAATGGAATAAAATCATCTACAGATGAAACAATGATTACACCCTTACTTTCACCACCTAGAGCGTTCTTTATAGCAGCAGATACATCTTGAATTCTGTCAGATTCTACAACGGTAGCAATTATTTTTCGTGGAACATATACAGAATTCATGGTACTTGTTCCTCTACCAGATCGTGTTTTTTCCTTTTCTTTTCCGGCACTCTTTACATCATATATTATTGCATCTAGGTCTAGTTCTCGTAGAGATACTATAACGGTATCAGCTTTTTCATTTTTTACTAGCACTGCTAATCTTTTCATGGTAGACATTAAGTCATAACACCAATCCACCAAATACTAAAAATGATTCTTCTTCGAACATTATTTTATTTGGTAAGAACTTGTAATTAAACATTATATGTTATAAAAAATATTAAAGTATCAGACTTGGCAAGTTTCAGATTCAACTTCTTTTTCATAATCCTATAGGGCTGCCAACTAAATTTGAACCACATAGAATAGATTGACAACAAAAAAATAAAGAAAAAGAAGTGCTTTCTTATTCTTCAGATTCATCATCGTAGAAATTCTCATACTTATTGTATATTCAAATAGACTCTAACTACCAATAGAAGATCTCTTGCTTGAGGATTAATCTCAATTCAGATATTGTTGTTATATATGATAAAATGTTGTTATATATGATAAAATGTTGTTATCCTGATTTCTTGTCGTACACGTTTGTAGTGAAACAATTATGTAAAATTGAGAGACAGGTTCACATAGTATATGGCAAAGCCATATAAAAGATCATCCCACCTCCTGAATCTAATATTAACATTTTCAGACTAAAAAGGAATGTGTATAATTCCTACGTGCAAAACAACGTGAGAGTAGAAGTTATACCATCAATGGGTTTTATTTTGGTGTTAATTGTTTCCTTTGTGGAATCATTTGAACCATTTAGATGAACTAAAACATCATAAAATCCTTTGATATGGCTTATATCAATTACAGCAGGAATTGACTGTATTTTTTCAATTATATCATATATGTGTCCCTTATCACATGTGACCAATACAAATGAATGTTCATTTTGATGCAGTGAGAACCATATACATCCAAAATAATTAAAAGATTCTATGTAATTGTGCAATGCCTTAAAATGGATAAATGATGAAATTTATATCAAATAATAATATTTATGGCTAAACAAATGGATATTTTTTTACATATTATTTAATAATTCCTACACTTTTAATCCACAATTACTTTAAATCTCAAAATAATACACATGTATGACTCAATACAGTAAGAGAGGAGATACTTTACTGTAAGTACTGCAAAGGTAA
Organism: Nitrosopumilus sp.; assembly: GCA_029862745.1. Taxonomy (NCBI): domain Archaea; kingdom Thermoproteati; phylum Nitrososphaerota; class Nitrososphaeria; order Nitrosopumilales; family Nitrosopumilaceae; genus Nitrosopumilus; species Candidatus Nitrosopumilus sp. Next base: position 59,572 of record JAOTWS010000006.1, read on the forward strand.
TCCAAAAATAGAAATACCAAATAACATTGACTTGACATCACCATCAAGTGAAGAATTTGTGGAAAATGTTAGATGTACAATTTGCAAAAACATCGGTTATGTAAAACGATAAGTGATTAGAATTAACGAGAATGAATTTTTCACATATTCTCGTTATTAGTCGGGATGCGAAATGATCCTATATTGTAGCATATAAATTGATTTTGTTTGTAGATTCAGTCATGATTGTTTTGTAATTGTGGTATTTCAGTTATAGAGTAATAGTCATTTAATTTATAATAATTTTTGAAATTCTCCAAAAAATATTTGTATATTTTTCTTGTCGCTTTCAATTTTTTATGAATGTTCAAATAGTAAACTTTGTTGTATGGTTAACTTACATCTGAAATTTATTTAAATCCAACAGAGACTCATTTAAGAACAGTTTAATATCCAAATTCAATCTTGAGGATTGTTGCAGTTATAGTACAGTCTGGTTAGTACTCGTGCTTGCCAAGTACGTGACCCGGGTTCAAATCCCGGTAACTGCACTTAGCTTTCAATTCAAATACCTGACAGGGCAATATTGTCTACCAATTACACGAGGATAGATTATAAAAACAAGGAATTAACCTTCATTACTAGATCATCAGAATCAAAAGATTTTTCCATGCTGTCTCCCAACTATTTCAAAAATGTTAACGTTTGGTTTGCACCTGATTTCGAGCCAATTTTTGCCAGATGAAATTCTTTAGGACAAACATGTTCTGATCCTTTTGGGTATCAGAAATTTGAAAAAACAATACAAAATGCGCTGAAAATAATAAATAGATAATAAATCATTGTTGCTTATTTTTTAGCTTTCTTAAATCTCACTTTGTTTGATAATCTGGGTGTCATCATGGTTACAAAATTAATTATCATTCTCAACGTTCCAAACAGAGCAATCTATCTTACCTCAATAAGAAAGGAATTAAAAAAATAGAAAACCTAAACATGGAGCCAAATATCCTTAGGATCACTGTTTTCTTTTATCTTTTATGTATGCCAATGTAAGTAAGGAAACTAGCAAAGAAGCAAATTCAATTTTTTTCACAAGACAATAAACTGCTGATGAAATTAATTTCAAATGATTGAAATTAATAGACTAAAACTAGAATATCTTTCATGTGTATGATAACCCAATACTAACTAGAAAATAATCTGAATAAACTCAGGTACGCAACAAACCGTTTTCAATTAAGAATTCTATGCCATTTAAAAATTCAAAATCAGATATTTTATCCTGGGCCCACCATCCTGCATTTGTTTTTATCCAGTCAGGTATCTCTTGTGGAGCATTCTCATTGAATTCTACTTGACTTACAATAATCAATCCCTTTGTAATCAAATACTGAATAGAATCTATAAATTCAGCATCTGAAATTGCATCTTTTGACCACCATTCAGAAGTATTTTTTACCCATGAAGGTATTGCAAGTGCTTCTGTTGTCTTTACTCTATCATGTGTGTATGGTGAATCACCATCAGCATAAAAAACTGAGACAGAGCCAGTCTTTGTTATCCCAGAAGTATCAAAAGGAGTTCCAACTACAATGTTATTTCCAAATGATGTTAATGTCATACCAAAATGTTCATCATTATTTGGAGTTGGATTCTCTAGTGTTACTAGAAGATTTCCGGATTTTATTTCAAATACAAAGACAATTCCAGAATTTGGGTTTACATTAACATTTACGTCTGGTTGTGAAATTATCTCCGGATTCTCTTTTGGAATCACATCAAAACTTCCAAGATTTTTTGGAGCGCCAACAAAGATGTAATCATCAACTAGTTTTACAGATGAACCAAATTCACCAAATGGAACAGGATCAGGATTGGTTATTTTGTGTACTAGTTCTCCAGAATCACCATCAAAAAGAAATACTGAACCTGCCTGAGAATCTGATGAGTTATCTTTTGGAGCACCGATTAGAACATAGTTTTGATTTACAGAAATAGAGTTACCAAATCTTGCAAATGACTTTGAACTATCATTATTATTATTATTATTATTATCTTCAAATGTCCTAATTAACTCACCAGTTTTTCCATCAAAAAGATAGACGTGCCCTGTTTGTTGTTTGCCAGTAAATGCTACAGGATTTGCAACCAGAATATCATCTCCAAAAGCTGCAACTACAGAACCAAACTCACTGCCTTGTTCACCATAGGGATCAGAAATTGTAAGTAATAGTTCTCCAGAAGACGTAAACAAATAAACAATTCCTCCACTTTGTCCTGATTCAGAGGCTTTTGGTGCACCCACAATGATATCTAGATTGTCAGTTACATCTACTGATGCACCAAACTTCATTTTAGAGACTTTATCAGGAGGATAGATTTCTAATAGTTGTTCTCCAGAATCTACATCAAAAATGTAAACGGCACCGCTATTATCCAATCCTGAAGTAGACCCTACTTGAGACTGTTGCTCTGAATTCTGTACACCAGGAGCTCCAATGACTACTCTTGTTTTATCTAGTTCCGCTAAAGAGATTCCAAAATCAGCAGCAGGGTTTGGTTTTGGGTTTTTAATTGTTGTAAGAAGATTGCCAAGTTGTTCATCGTATACAAATACAGAACCAGATGTTGATCCGGCCAGATTTGAATCAGGATTACCAATTATTATTTTATCTCCTACTGTTTCTAGTACCTGACCAAAATGAAAGTCAGACTGATCATGAGGATTTGAAATGATCATTGGAGGAGAATATTCTATTGCAAAAGCCATGTCGATAATATGAGTTCCTTGTTTAGATACAATTGAAGTGTCATCATCTGGAATATACGATAAAAGTGAAATCAGTGATATCAGTACAGTAAAAGATAGTAAAATTCTTCTCATGTAAAATAGATCTTTTTCATATACTTAACTCTACTTATTAGGACATTATGTGTAACCATACATTAGTATGACTCGTAGTTTATGAGTGATGTGCATACCTATCAATTGAAATATCCCGAGTACCAGTGTTTCAGAATCTTTCCTCGATTTATTACTATTTTTTATTGTAATATACAAATCACAGAATTTATTTTTAGAATGTCTGTATTTAACTAATAGGCCATACATTAGTAAAAGTATTTACTCTCGTTGTTAAGGAATAGATAGAAGTTCTTTTTATTTTAATATGTCTACAAGAAAATGAATTTGTCATGTATTCAATAGTAAATAAATTAACAAAATCATACTTATGTAAAAAACAAAAGATTTTCAAGTAGAACATAAATAATTAACTCTTACATTTAATGTTGAGTTTAATTCTGTAAAAACAACATAAGCATAATCTTAAACACATGAGATCATAAAGAATATTTGAAATGTCATCAAACCCAAAACTTTCAATTTCATATATTCTTAGAAAACCCGTGTCTGAATATATGGAAGATGATGTCATTACACTAAATGAAAATGCAGATACTTCGGTAGCTACGTCAATGTTACAAAGATACAATAAAACAGATATTGTAATTATCAACAAAGATAGAATACCTGTAGGGATTGTTACTGATCAGGATATCCTAAAAGTAGTTAGTGACCCAACAATCTATGCAGAAGACACAAAACTAAATCAAATTATGACATTTCCAGTTTTTACAGTTAATCTTTCAGATTCTCTGAAGGATTCTTTGCAGATAATGCGTGACAAAAACATAAAGAAACTTCCTGTAGTTGACAATAATAACAAGATTCAAGGGATTATATTCCAATCAGCCATTTCACGTGCAATAAGAGCATCAGCGGTAAAACCCCCTAGACTTCTCAGTCCCCCACTAAAGGCTATCTTGGGGAATTTGGGATTTGTTTTGCAGTTTTCGGGGTTTTTGATTATGATTCCAGCAGTACTTGCATTTTTCCTAAATGACAACCTGACAGCAGCAAGCATATTTTTTACATCTGTATTACTACTCATAATAGGATTTTTTTTGAATTCCTATGGTGAAAAAGCACATATTAATTTACAACAAGCATCGATTTTAGTTTTTTTAAGTTATGCAATTTTGATATTGTTTGGCACAATACCGTACATTTACGTTGCACCAATTGGCGACAGTTATCTAGATATATTTTCTAACAGTTTCTTTTCCAGTGCAGCAGGTTTTACCACAGGTGGCATCTCGTTTTATGAGCACCCAGAAGAGTTATCACAAAGCTTTACTTTTTTTCGAAGTTTCAGTCAGATGGTAGGTGGCATGAGTTTCATCTACCTTGTAATGACAGCATTTTATCCTGAACGAAAACTAAAAGCTATGCGTGGATTTATCTCCGGCAAAACACTGAAACTAAGAGAATTATTTGGAACCATTTCAATAATCTTTTTTTCTTATATTGTTGTAATGGTGGTTTTGTTATATCTAATTGGACAACAGAATATAATCGATAACTTTTCACTTGCAATGTCTACTGTTGCTACAGGAGGATTTGTTCCATCTTCGGACATACTCTCATCTATTGGATGGCAGGGCCAGACAATATTGATGGGAGGTATGATCCTAGGTGCACTTCCATTTACACTTCACTATGCATTTTTTAGACCTCATTATTTAACAGAAAAATTAGGTGCAGAAGTAAAAATATTTTTTATTCTGTTGATAGTATCCGTCATCGTATTTTTCATTTTGGAGCCAGACTTGGAACCTATCAACATATTGTTTGATATAGTATCTGCAGGAACTACTGCAGGAATACAAATTGAAAACTTTGAGAATTTTGGTTTAATTTCAAAGTACTTTATTACACTTCTTATGATTGTGGGAGGTTGTGGGTTCTCAACTGCAGGAGGAATAAAGATATATCGATTCTTGGAGGTATGGAACTATACAAAAAACAGTGCAAAAAACATTACAAAAAAGAAAGAAGACCGTGTTAAATCACCCAAGAATGAACTAATATCAAATGTTATAGTGATCAGTGCTTTTCCAATAATCATATTCTTGATTGCAATGCACCTTACAGATTATGGGTTTCAATTTACGGATGCCATAGTTGATGCAACCGGCATAGTTACTACAGGCGGACTCTCAACTGGGATAATTACTGAAAATTTGAATCCTTCAACAAAAATTCTTCTGAGTTTTATGATGATTGTTGGAAGATTAGAAATAATAGCTATAGTATACATCTTTGTTAGAAGGTTAGGGGATTAACTAGAATGTCTATTTTTATTATTCATAGTATTATGAGTAGCACATTATTTTTAGTTGTATCATCATAGTGGTATCAGTAGTATTCTAGGATATTTTTATTTTGGATAAACCTTTTGTGCGTAAACTAATATGTAATGAATGAATTGTTTACACATGAGATTATCAGATGCCATGATAAAGGTACTCAATGAACAAATAGTGATGGAGTCCGAGGCTGCAAGTTTTTATCTGTATATGGCTTCTTGGTGTGAGGTTTCAGGTCATGATGGTGCATCAAAGTTTTTCTATAAACAATCAGATGAGGAAAGAACACATATGCTCAAAATAGTACATTATATGAACAGATTGGGGACAATTGCAAATATTTCAACAATAAAGGAACCTCCAAAAAACCTAGATTCATTAGAAGACATAGTAAAAGCAGCACTAGAAAATGAACAAAAAGTGACAAAATCAATTCATGAGATAATTACTCTGGCAGAGAAAGAACGGGATAGAAGGACATTTGATTTCATGCAATGGTTCGTAAAAGAACAAATCGAAGAAGAAGATACAATTGATAGGGTTCTTCAAAAGTTTGATGTAATTGGACGAGACAAACTTGCAATTAATGAAATTGACAAGTACATGCAATCATTAAGTGAACAAAATTCAGAACTAGAAACAAAATAGAAATCAAATACACCTAAAAAAGAATGTTTGAAATAAATCCATTTAGATTTTTTGGAATTCTAGCTTGTCTAAAATTTCATACATTGTATTTAGCAAAGTTAGTATGATAGAACAAGTCTGCGTGGGAACATAACGTATATCGATTATGATCTATATATCAGACCCAAGTGGAATTAAAAAAATGGAAAGTTAAATTATTTGGAATAGTTTTTGACTTAGAGCCATTTCTTTTTTTTAAACCATATTATCATAAGGGTTGTAATAACAGCCATTACAGATAACATAGCAAAATAGCTATACTCCCATTGTAATTCGGGAACATAAACAAAATTTGTTCCATAAAGACCAGCTATAAATGTAATAGGTATGAAAATAGCTGCAATTATAGTGAGGGTCTTCATTACTTCATTCATTCGATTACTTACACTTGAGAGATAAGTATCAAGCATACCACCAATAACATCTCGCAGACCCTCTATGGTATCTATTACCTGAACTGTATGATTGTAAACATCTCTCAAATAAGTTCTAGTATTATCTGAAATTAACATAGTTGAATCACGTCCTAGAAAATCTATTATTTCACGAGCAGGCCAAATTGATTTTCTCAAAGCAATCATTCTACGCTTTAATGTTTGAATTGTTTGCATGGTATCTGCAGTAGGGTTTTGCATCAACTCTTCTTCCAGTTCTTCGGTAATATCTCCAATTCGTTCTATGACCAAAAAATAACTATCAACTATTGCATCAACAATTGCATATGTAAGATAATCACTTTTCTGATTTCTAATTGTGCCTGTATTACTTCTCAGTCGATTTCTAATTTGATCAAAGAAATCAGCCTCAATTTCTTGAAATGTAATAACATGATGCTTTGCCAAAACTATTGAAATTTGTTCCAGTTCAAGCTTTTGTGTTTCCTTTACAAAATGAGGCATCTTCAACAATATCAAAACATATTTGTCAGAAACTTCAATAGAGGGCCTCAGTTCGGTGTTCATGATATTTGATTGGTGAAGTGGGTGGATTTCAAAACTATTTCCAAATGTCTCTATGATGTGTGGATCATGAATGCCAATCACATTTATCCATGTAACATTTGGTTTATCTTTAGATTCTATACAATCTTCAATTTTTACATCAGTTTTTTCATCAATTGTTTTATCATCATATTCCAACATATCTATTCTAACATTCTCTACTTTTTGTTCTCCTACGTGAATTAATGCTCCTGGGCTTTGACCAATTGTATCGGATAAGGAAGTTTTTTGAGTTTTGGTTTTATTGATTATCTGTGAAATTTTTGTAAGATCTTGCAATCCAATATCTTTGGTTATTTCTTTAACTTTTGATGTCTTGCTTGCCACTCCCACAATAATGAATCCTGCCATAATTGAGAAAACAATGCTAATTACTAGTGGAGTAAAATCACCAACAATTGCAGCCTGATATATTGCCTCTACATCAGTCTTAGTCCCGGCTTCTACAACTAAGCCTATTACAGAATCAAGAAGGAAAAACAGAAATGAAATCAACGCACCAATTATTATTGCTGTAACTGCAGTGATTTGTGGAGGAACCTCAATATTTTTTTCTTCTTTGTAGGGTGAAATGTATTTTTTATATCTAATAATCATTAAAGCCATAACAGTGATTATAATTGTAGAGGTAATCCACCAAATTACAAGCCAAGGTCCATGCTGCGAGTCAATTTGCTCTACACCAGAAATAAGATCTTGAATATTTCCAGTTAAAGGTAATGAGAGTAATGATGTAGCTATTCCAATAACTATCTGATACAAAAATGCAAAAGTAAATCCATAAACAAGTCGATTAATTATAATTCCAATTTTATCTCTCAATTTTCACCCGTAATTTAATTAAAGTTCAATGTATTCTAATTAATGTTGGTTTATTTTTTATGACCTCTTCTATTCGAGTTATGATAATAATCTTTAACAACAAACAACAAATTTTTATTCTAGCCTCTGAGAACTCTTTTTACAAATCAGAAATCCAATAATTTCTGGATAGTGTTTTCCTATTACGCAAGGTAACAGTGGACACACCAGAAATTTCACAGAATTTCCTCTAATTAACTCTTTCACCATTCAACATTGATGCAAGATACAAGGATGCAGCTGCTTGTCCTATTGGATTTTTTCCAGCAGATGATCCTAATCTTTCAACATCAGCCAAAATTTTCAAGGCATAACGTTTAGTTTTCTCACAAATACCCATATCACTTGATAGTTTTGATAGAAACAAAGCGATGTTATACTGAGGTAGATTCAAACTAAATTCATCGATTAAAATTCGGACGGCTTTTTGAAGATGTTTTTTACTTATATTACCAGTATGTGAAATGTCATCTAGACTTCTTGGAGTCATTGTTTGTCTACAAGACACATATAATGATGCAGCCATCAAAGAGTTTGAAATTCTACCTTTAGTAAGGTTATGTTTTTGTGCACGTCGAAACAATGAACAAGTAACTTCTACGGTGTTATCTGAAATACCTAGTTTTTCTTTTAACCCATTTAAGAAAGCAGTTATTTTAGAAGTGTTCTCTGAGATGATTTTTTAATTTTACTTCTATTATCTAATATTCTTAATCGATTAAATCTTGATTTGTTAATAGAGTTTAGTGGTCTACCAGTTGAATCGGCATTTTTTCCAATCACAGAATACATTCCTTTGTCATACATTGAAAGAGATTGTTTGGGTCCAACATGACTTTTTGTCATAAAATCTTCAAGATTGTAAATCTGTGTTTCATTATTGTTGTCTAGTTTTTCTTCTATTACAGTGCCACAATTACCACAAAAAATCTCTCCACTGAAAATATCTGTGATCAGATTATTCTTACTACAATTATCTAATTGACATTTTTGTAACATATGATTCAAGATATGTTTTATATCTTTTAAACCTCATTAAAATTAGTACTAGATAGTATTGATATTAGAAAGATCATAATTAATAATGTCTGATTAAATACAGTATAATAAAATTGGTTATTCTATAACTTAATAGATGATGTTCTTGTTCTATAGAATGAGAATAGAAATTTCATTAGGATGCTTATATGAAAATGCTGTAACTGATAGAAACTACAATGTATTACCACTACAAACTAAAAACCAGATTCTTTTGGCTTGGTATCAATGAAAATGGTGTAAGGCTGAAATAACAACGGAGCTAAAATTTCTTCTAATATCTTTTTACAACAATTTATTTTATCCATATCCATATTCTGCACCCATATCGTTGTATTTCAATCATCATTGTAAATACAAAAAATATATTCAGAATCAATGACAGACTTCACTATCTCTTCTATCTGGGAATCAGTTAGCTTGTTTGCCATTTACATCACTAAGATAAAACCATAATATTTAACGTAGGCTAAAAAATTTGGCAGATATAGGTTCTGTATCATGTATTTTTTCTGTACCTCTTTTCTTTCAATTTTATCAGAATATTTTTCATAGGGTATGATTTTTCAAAAAATATCTCGAAAAAGAATCATGTTTCATAAATATTCATTTTCCCAACAAAGTAACGAATACAAATCATGACGCCAATGGGTGTTTGGAGAAGGATTCAAAGTTTGGGATAGATGTGCAAGAGTGAAATAGGTCATAAAAGAAAACTGAAAAGTAATCAATTATCTATGGTGATAAGATGAGTAAATCAAAGTCACCTCTGTGTGGCAAAACAAAGGGGTACTAGAACAATCTTATTTTTCCATATACAAAGCCAAAACATCGGAATTCTTTATGAATTTCCAAAATGAAATCTTTGAACTTTTTGATAATAGATAGACAGTAACTGTCTCATTTATCATTAATTCTTTGGCAGTAATGCTTTTTTAATAATGTCTAATGCATCTTGAGCTTTTTCTGGACGAGGTAATTGAATCATGAATATATTATCTTTTCCATAATGAGATTTCGGAGAAGAAAGTGCAAGCATGGATGTTGCTGCAAGAGATTCAAAAAATGCAAGATCTGTTTTTGCATTGATAAGAAATTTTTCAGTGATATTTCCTTTTGAAAATGTTAAAAAAACTTCAACAAACACATTTCCTAGCCCATCATGTAAAATATTCAAATCAGTATTAATCGATAATGATTGTCCTGCAACTTTGGAAATAATTTCATCATATTTTTTCTCCTCAATTTCAATACAGGGAGTTTGTTTCCCCTCAAAATCAAAAGTAGTGATACCACTATGCACTTGATCCAATAATTTCTTTAGCTCATCAGACATTTTTCTTTTCCAATTTAGAGATTATTTTATCACCAGATTTCATCAAAAGAGGTGAAATAAATGCTGTAATTATAGAAATTATACCAATTAATGGGAATAAGAAAGCACTAACAGCACCGATATCAATACCAACTTTTACAATTACAATTGAGAATTCACCACGTGGGACAGCCAATGTAAAACCACAACGAAGTGCCTTATCACGTTTTTGTCTGAAAATTATATTTCCAAGCATGTTTCCTCCAAACTTCATTCCGATTGAGACTGCAATCAAAGCAATAGCAATAGGAATGTAGTTTTCTAGCTCAGAGACATCCATCAGTGCCCCTACAGAAATAAAGAAGATTGCCACAAACATATCTTTGATAGGGCTAGAAAGTAGTTTTGCAACTTCAGCCGATTTTGATTCAGCTACTAATACTCCAGCTAGAAAAGATCCAATTGCAACTGATAGCCCTACGATATTTGCAAATAAAGCATAGCCAAAACAAAGACCAAGAACGCCAAGTAACAGAATTTCACGATGCTCTGCTGCAGCAACTCTATCAATTAAAGGTGGGATTACACGTGTTCCAATAGTAAATGTTCCGACAATAAGACCCGCTGCAACTAAAACTATGACAACAACAGATTCTAGAGATACCGTTCCTACTAAAGCAATAGATTGTAATGATGATATTAGAATGACTGCAATAATGTCTTCTACAATTAAAATACCAAGAACTAGAATAGACGATTCTTTATTGATTCTCCCCATCTCTTCTAAAAGTTTTACAATAATTGCAGTACTTGACACAGATAATGCTGCAGCAATAAATAATGCATCCATAAATTCCAACCCAATTGCGCTAGCAGCATAATACACAACTCCCATAGTTAAGAACAATCCCACAGATCCGATGCCGACTGCCTCACGGCCAATACTCTTTATTTTTGCATATGGAAATTCTATTCCAATTACAAAAAGAAGTAAAATAACGCCAATTTCAGCAAAAAGATTTAACGCAGAAATATCAGACAGAATTCCCACACCTCCTAAAATTTGAGAAGGATTACCATCAGGCAAAATCCAAGACCAAACAGGAGAAAGAGGTCCAAGTAACATTCCTGCAAAAAGATAACCTATGATTAATGGTTGTTTTATTTTAAAAAATGCAAGAGTCACTACAGCACCAATTATCATAATGAATGCCAAATCAGTAACAAAACTCGTATGAGGTAATTCAGGAGTGATTTGCTCAATCAAACTATTCACAGTACTGTTAAGGGAGCTATGAATTCCACTTGAATCCAATTGAAGTGAAATATGCTCCATGATGGTCAGTTATCAAATTTGTTTAAAAGTGGATCTTAATGAAAATTCAAAAGATAAAACTCATTGAATTCAGACAGATTCAAAAATGTTCGGAATGTTTAACCTCTTTATGCCTAATTATCATAATCCATGTGCAGAGTGATGAGTAGGTCAACTGAATAGAATGAAGAGATATGACCTGGGGTATCTGACTGCATAATTGGTTACAGTGTAATCACCTTGTCATTAATAGTACGGTACCATACCGTACTATATGATTCAATGTGAATATTGCCCAAGAGGGTTTATTGAAACAGCAAATGGGCTGGCTGAAAAGACATTTCATGAGTTACTACATGAACCAGAAGTTGTAAACAAGTAACTCTTTACATTTTTTATTTCAGACCCAACTTTTTTATCTTCAAATTTTTAACTCAACTCATATGGTTACTAAAACGTCAAGTAAAAAAATAACAAATCAAGTGAAGAAAGTAACAAAAAGAGAACCAAGTTCATCAGCATTACTTAGAAAAGTAGCATCAGTATCAGACACCAACAAGACATTACAAAAAGAGATCAAAGTAATGTCAAAAATTTTTGGCGAAAACCAAAAAGTGTTAGTATCAATGAAAGGAATGATAGATACATTAACATCTACATTAGAACATATTCAAAAACAATCAAAACAGATTGACATTATAGAAGATGACACTCAAAAACTATTTGCAGGATTAAATCAAATTAGAACACAATCTAATTTGGTTACAAAGATAAATGATCAAACTGAAAAATTGCAAGAAGAAATAAACAGAATTTCAGAATTACAAAAAATTTCCAAATCACAAGAATTATCGCAACAAGTAGAAGACAGTATGAATTCAATTAAGAATAATTCTCAGATGATCATTAAAATTGCTCAAAGAATCGATGAAGTAAGAGAGGATCTAAGAAAAGTTTCAGGGAAAGCAGATTCATTTGTAGAAATTGGAAATGAGATAGACAATTTAAAAACAAGTATAGAAGAGATTTCAGGGAAAACTGCAAAGTTAGATACAGGGTCTCAGATCATAGAAAGCCTCAAACAGGAATTTGAAAGAATTGCTGAAGGAGCATCAACAGCATCAAACCTGAATACAGAATTAGATGCAATCAAAATCACAATTGATGCCATATCTTCCAAAGCCTCAAAAATAGATTCATTAGGACTGGTAATTGAAGGACTCAAGCAACAATTTGATACAATAGCAGCAAAGGCAGATTCATTAGACAATTTGAGCATCGAATCCATAAAAGAATTAGGAGGGAAAATAGATAAAATTGAAACAGAGATTGGAGCACTTGCAAAGAGAGCAGATGCAACTGCATTTGTTGGCGAAGGACTCAAATCAGTTCAAACAGATTTCTCAGATTTCAAACGAAATGTATTTGATAAAACAAACAGCATTGAACAAAAAATTTCTTCAGTTTCAGACACATTAAAGAGACAAGATGAATCAACTAAAGAATTTCATGAAAAATCTGAGAAATTATTTGAAGAGATACAAACAGTCAAAAATGTTACAAACAAAGCATCAGATGATTCATCTAAAGAAATGATGGCATTGCTAAAGCTTTCTGAATATCAATCAAGCATCAGAATGAATGGGGAAACAAAGTATGGGGAAGTAAAAGATATTGAAAATATGGCAACACAAACAGCAGAAATTATTAAATTGTTTGATAAAATTTCGATTCAGTCAAGAGATAATATTCCACTTCCCCACGAGGTAAAACAGTGGGCAGTAAGTAAAATCCTGGATTGTGCAGACAAATGGGAGATTAGATTTAGTGACGTATATTCAATTCTAACAAACGCTATAGGAGGTGACATGTTAAAAGAAGCTATAAGAATTCAACAAGTAAGAGACATTTACGGAATTAGAGCAGTAGATGAAATCAGACGAGACCTGAATATCAGTTAAACTCCAATTTCATCTGTTTCTTTGAATTGTTCTTTCTTTCGTTTCACTACAGCAAAGATTCCAATTAATGCAGCAATCCAAATAGTACTGAACAAGATGTTTGCAGGACTAACATACATGTAGGGTGTGGCATCCATGATGTTGGTTTTTAACAGCATTGCACGTTCATTGATATCTAGCATTCCAGTATGATATGCAGAGTTTGTTTTTGGAATAGATGCAATGTCATCAATACCTGTAAGCATAGAATCAACATCATTTTGTATCCTAATGAAATTAGTAGATTCTGTAGCAAATATCCAGACGGGATTTTTAGATACAATATTGTTATTTGTAGTAGTTTCAGGCAAATGCTCCATTACTTGATCCAAATCTTTTTGAATATCTAACAAGTGATTACGAATTACAAGAGGATCAGAAGAAGACACAATCCCATCAAAATGTCCTCTAATTCTATCAAGAGGGTAAATATCAGAATTATAGCCAATAAATGCCATAGAAACTCCAAAGATAACGATTGCAATAATTCCAATCACAGAAAGTTTGTAAATGGTATTTCTCATTGGTGGTTTACCAGCAGCATCTAATTTAGCAGTACCGGATGTAAGTCTAGATTTTGCAGTAACAGCGATGATACCCACAATTGCAATAATCAATATAACCATTGTAATTGTGCCAAATTCTGGAACAACTTTTGTTATTATTTCAGTATATGTTGGTTCAGTCAAAATATTTTCATTAGAGGATTCAGAGTTAGATGGCAATACAATTGCAACTTCAGAATAATCCGCAAAAGCAGATGCCGAAATTATTGCAGATGAAAGAATAAACAAAATAAATAACGAAGAAATGAATCTAGTATTCATCAAAGAGAATAATTTTTGTGATCCATAAAAACTACATGAAATTTTAGTAAATGAAATCAATTTTACGATAGAGGTATGTTAATCTTCAAATTATCTATTTTTCTGAGTTGTTCTTTCTTTCGTTTTAGTGCAGTGAAGATTCCAAGTATTGAGGCAATCCAAATAGTACTGAACAAGATGTTTGCAGGACTAACATACATGTAGGGGGTGGCATCCATGATGTTGGTTTTTAGAGATAATGCTCTATCATTGATATCTAGCATTCCAGTATGATATGCAGAGTTTGTTTTTGGAATAGATGCAATGTCATCAATACCTGTAAGCATAGAATCAACATCATTTTGTATCCTAATGAAATTAGTAGATTCTGTAGCAAATATCCAGACGGGATTTTTAGATACAATATTGTTATTTATGTTAGTAGTTTCAGGCATATTTGTCATCACCATATCAAGATCTGTTTGAATTGTCAGCAAATGATTACGAATCATGACTGGATCAGAAGAGCCAATAACTCCATCAAGATTTCCTCTAATTCTATCAAGAGGATAAATCTCAGAGTTATAGCCAATAACTGCCATAGAGCCACCAACTATGATAATTGCAATAATTCCAGTCATAGAAAGTTTGTAAATGGTATTTGCAGTTTTTTCATTTTTAGTCTTTACATGTTTGTTTTTGATTTTATTTTGTTTAAAGCGAGTATGAGACAAACTCATGTAAGAAATATAGAAAAAGCCAATAGTTTGCAATCCAATTATTGGAACAAATATAGGATTGTTTGAAAATATAGAAACAAAAATTCCAAGTACACCATAAACACCAAAGAAAATTTCAAGAAGAGTTACTTTTGAGAAAGGCAAATTGTATGCATTGTTTTTCCAATCATTTTTTGTCTTTAACACACCATATTTCGGGGTCCTGAGAAATTCATTTTTCTTTCCAAAAACTGCATCAAATACTGCAACAGTATTATTTACAGATAATCCTGTATTGTATATCAATAAGGCAGGTAATATCTTTACTTTTGATTTCCATGACTTGTGATACATACTCTGTATAATGAGAATATATGCACCAGGCCCCATTGCTAGATAAGTTGCAATTGTTAATGCAGGAAGAAAACTAATCACATAGAGATTAACTTGTCCTGCTAACAAAATTGGTAATGTCAAAAATTGTATCAACATTAATGGGTAAACAATATGACGAGTTAATTGGATGAACGCTTGAATCTTTGCTTCAATTGAGACTTTACGTTTAAGAGCAATATCAACAAGTAGTTTGATTGCACATTGGATAGATCCCTTTGCCCAACGGAACTGCTGTCTTTTAGCTGCATTCATTTGAACAGGTAGTTCTGCATCAACTACAATATCAGGTAAGAAAATACATTTCCATCCTTCCATTTGCGCTCTATAACTAAGATCAAGATCTTCAACTAATGTAGCAGTATGCCAACCGCCAGCAGCTTCAATACAACTACGTTTCCAAATTCCAGCAGTGCCATTAAAATTTATGAAAAGATGAGAATTGCTTTTTGCTTTTTGTTCAATAAGAAAATGAAAGTCAAGACTAAGAGCCTGTGCTTGAGTAATTGCAGAATAGTTTTCATTTACATGCCCCCAACGACATTGAACAAGACCAATGTTTGGTTTTGAGAAATGAGGAATTGCTTTTTTTAGAAACCACACTGGAGGAATAAAATCAGCGTCAAAAATTGCAACAAATTCGGTGGTTGTAGTTTGCATAGCATGCTTTAATGCACCGGCTTTGTACCCTTTTCTTGTTCCACGCCTTACATGCTCAATTTGAAATCCTTGTTTATGATACTGTTTTACAATGTTTCCAAGTAATTCAACTGTATCATCATCAGAGTCATCGCAAACCATAATTCGCATTTTGTCTTTTGGATAATCCAAATTACAAACTGCATCTACGAGTCTCTTGGCGACATACTTTTCATTATATATTGGAAGTTGAATTGTAATGGAAGGAGTTCCACAATCAGTTTTTGTAAGTGTATTTTTTTTTCTAGAAAGAAATGCAAGATAGTAAAAATTACAAGTATATGCAGTAATTACAATAGCTGATAAAATAAACAGATCAAATACTAGTTGAGTGAAAGGGTTGATTATCATATCCCTAATTGGATAGAATCGTTAGTCGATATTTATACTTGCAACAGACTAATTATTTTTGTTCAAATATTTTGATTGCTTGAGGAGGACATACACCTTCACAAGCAAGACAGAAGATACAGTCGGGTTCTTTTGACATTAATGGTTTCTTTTCAGAGCCTGGATTTCCAGGAGTATCAAACCACTCATAAACGCCAACAGGACATGCTTCAATACACCCACCATCTGCAATACAAATATCATAATCTACTGAAACAAATTCTCCCCAGACACCCATAATGCCATTGCTGCTACCTTTTCTACCCCAAGTTTTGATCGTATGCTCAGGTGCTTCATATGGCGTAGATGGTTTCATTTTTGATTTGAATTCTACATCAATTGGGCCAGGCTTTGCACCATCTGGGATTTCAATTTCACCATCATCTTCCTCGATATCATCTTCTGTTGCTTCAACAGGTTTTGGTTTTGCACCAAGAACAATTTTTGCAAGAGGGGTTAATTCTTCAAGTTTTTGAATAGCTGCAACTTCGGAGATTTTTTCAGTCTTTGCTAAATATGAGACCATCTTGTCAGCCAAAATGGTATTACGTAATATAGTATCAATAACCATTTTTGCAAAATGATCTGCTTTCTTTCTATAATCTTTTACCCAATTAGGATCACCAAATTTTTCAATAGGGAAAATTTGATAAATAATATCTACAACTTCACCAGTAACAATTTCTACTGTAACTGACAGATCAACTTCTTCGTAGCCTTTTGCATCGGGATCTTTCTTATTTTGTTCTTTCCATCTATATGTTGCAAAAATTCTGTCAGCATACATATCCATTTCAAACGCTTTTTTGAGACCATCATGAACAGATTTTAATTCCAAAGGATCTTCAAGTTTAATAGGTAATCTGTAAAGTCCAAGTTTGAAACCGTGTAGTGGATAAACACCACGCTTTGCAGTAGGGGCCTCCATGGACCAAACTCGATCTTTTAGAAGTAATGACATCTGGTTTTAGTAGCTTTAATTTATTTAAAAAGGTTATCAGTCATCATCTGGACACGTTAATTCTCGAAGTTCGAGGTATTTTTTTTCCATTGCATCAGCATGAAAGGCGACATCAGATAGATTATAGAGGTCTTTTGAAAAATACCATCTGATTGGAACCCAATGACCAATCCCATCCATATCATGAATCATACCCTTATCGGACATTACATTGATTTTTTCATCAATAGATGTATCTTGTACAGTAAGACCCCGTTTAGTTTTATCCTCTAAAATAATATCAGACTCACCATCTTTGATAAAATAAAAAACTCCTTTCTTAAGAACAGGGATATCTAAAAGCAAGTTATTTTTCCACGGGATTTCCTATCATGTTACCCCACTCAGTCCAAGAGCCATCATAGTTTCTAACTCTTGGATATCCAAGTAGGTATTTCAAAACAAACCAGCTGTGCGAAGATCTTTCCCCTATTCGGCAATAACAGATTACATCTTTGTCAGGAGTTATTCCTTTTGGTTCATAGTTTTGTTTTAATTCTTCAACAGTTTTGAATGTACCATCAGCATCGTTAACTGCAGTTGCCCAAGGGATATTATGTGCACTTGGAATATGTCCGCCTCTTTGTGCATGTTCCATTGGGTATTCTGGAGGTGCTGTAATTTGACCAGAAAACTCTGCAGGTGATCTCACATCAACCATTACTGTGTCTTCTTTTCCTAATGCACGACTTACATCAAACAAATACGCACGAAGTCCTTCATCTGGAGGTTGTGCAACATATGTTGATTTTGGTATTTGTGGTTCATCTGTAGTATAATCTCTACTCTCTAACTCCCATTTTTTTCTTCCACCATTCATTATCTTTATATTTTCATGTCCATAGAATTTGAAAACCCAGAACACAAAAGCTGCAAACCAATTATTGAAATCACCATAAAGAACTACTTCAGTATCTGAAGTAATTCCATTCTTTGCCATTAATTCTTCAAATTGTTTTTTACCAATTATATCTCGTGTAACTGGATCATTGATATCGCGTTTCCACCAGATTAGACTTGAACCACTAATGTGACCCTTTTGATATCCATTGACAGGATCATAATCAACTTCAACTAGTTTTCTCTTTTCATTAGGAGGGTTTTTTGATACCCATTCAGTATCTACCAAAACTTCTGGATGGGCATAACTCATGTTTTAGTATGATTTGTTTTCATACTTAATTGTTTTTCTAGTATGGCTAAAAATATGATTTTTAAGTAAATACAATCCATAAGAATTACTTGAAACTACAAAAAGTTGCAGTGGTAAGTAAAGTAGGTTCTAAGGAATCTGAGCAGGCCGCAAGGGATGTAACACGAAAACTTTTGGCAAGAAAAATTATCGTATACACCATTTCACCAATTGATGTAGAGGGGGCAAAAAAAATGGAGGCATTGGAGGAATTAAAGAAAGAGAACCTAGATCTTGTCATCACACTTGGTGGTGATGGGACAACTCTTCGAGTATTTAGGAATTTAGAAAATGAAACTCCGATTTTGACAATAAATGTTGGAGGAAATAGAGGAATATTAGCAGAAATAACAATTGAAGAGATAGATGTTGCAATTACTCAAATCATAAAAGACAATTTCTTTTTAGATAAAAGGATTAGAGTTACTGCATCGTGTGGAGGTAAAGAATTTCCTCCAGCATTAAATGAAATTTACATTAGTAGAGCTAACTTGACTAAAACTGCAGAGATTGAGATAAAATTTCAAAATGACACAGTAAAACAAAAAATGGACGGAGTAATTATTTCAACTCCAAGTGGATCAACAGGTCATTCATTTTCATTAGGTGGACCAATTTTACACGAAAGTTTAGATGTTTTAATTATCACTCCAGTTGCACCAGTATACAGATTGGCATCAATGGTAGTTCCAGATGAAAAAATTGAAATCATATGCTCACATGATTGCAACATAGCAGTAGATGCACAAGTTGTTAAAGTAGCTGGATATGGTGAATCAATAATTATTAAGAAATATAAAAAACCAGCAGTCTTTGTAAGATTGAAGAAACGAGGACTAAGACAGATGAGCAAACTTGGATTTTAGAATTTTAGATTCTAGTGCATTTTATGCAGGAGTACCTTTTAGATCATCTGATGAGTGCTATACAACATCCTTAGTGTACGATGAAATCAAACACATAAAGAAAGATCAAGATGCATTAGGAACTTTACTTGAAACTAATAGGTTAAAAATTAGAGAACCCGACAAAGATTCTGTCAATGCAGCAATTAAAGCCTCAAAAGACACAGGAGATTTCCAACAGCTCTCAAAACAAGATATCTCAATTATTGCTTTATGTATTGAGATGAGCGGTGAGATAATTAGTGATGATTTTGCTATTTCAAATGTAATGAGGAACTTGGGTTTGAAGATATCACCAATTATGACCCAAGGAATCAAAGATGTAGGAAAATGGGTTCATTATTGTCCAGGATGCCGTACCAATCACACCAAGGGCAAGGAATGTCCAATTTGCGGAACAGTATTAAAAAGAAAATTACTCAAGCGGAAACTGTTTTCCATGCCACTCAACAAATGAACCATCATAGAGTTTTACTTTATCAAATCCTGCAATTTTTAATTGTAAGAACAGACTTGATGCTCGATGACCATGCATACAATAGCAAACAATTTCCTTATTTTTAGAGATTTTATTTTCTGAAAACATAGTTTTAAGAGATTCAGGATCACGGAATAGTTTACCGTCAAATCCGAGACCGTCAGTGAATGGAACAAGTTTTGAGTTAGGTAAATGTCCACCCATGAATTCTTGAGGACTACGTGCATCCAAAATTTCAAAGTTATTCAAATTATCTTTTAAAAACTCAGACTCTATTCTAATTTCGGAGTTAATTTTAGGAGTAAATGATGTTGGGGTAACAGAGGATATTTGTTTAGTTAATTTAAAACCATATTTTTGTAAATCAGATGCATTAGCATCAAGCAAGAAAGTTTTGGCATGACCAAAATATAATAAAGACCAGGCTATTCTTGCAGCAGAAGGATCCATCGGATCTCCAACTAAAACAACAGTTTTGTTTTCATCAATTCCAAGACCATTAAAAAGTTCAACAATTTTTTCCAATTCAATTACAAGGTTAGATCCAAATTTATCAAATTGGATTACTTTATCAACAGAAAGAGATTGTGCATTCTGAAGATGCCCATAAAGAAACATTGTTTTTGGACGAGTATCTAAAACTATAAGGTTTGGATTAGAGATATTCTCTCTTAGCCAATCAGTTGAAACTAACATAGAAAACCACAATTTGTCAATTTATTTAATGGTATCATGTATCGTGTAAAGTTTTTTGATCAGATGACTTGAGTAGATTACTTTTAGAATCAAGAGTTTTTTTTATTTTCTTTGCGCGTGCGTCACCAAGACCTTCAACTTTTGCCAACTCAGCAGCAGTTGCACTAAAAACTTTCAGAGGAGTACCAAATCTTTCAAGCATTCGCACTGCAAATCTTTCACCCACTCCAGGCAAACTACAAAGAACTGACAATTGTTGCTTTTCTAAATCAGATGATTTTTTGATTTTTTTCAAGTATGGGCCTTTATGAGAATCCAGTCTAGAACACAGAGATACCAATAATTTCGCAGTATGATCTGCACTAGGAGTAGGAATAACGGGAATTTTAAAATCAAGTGCTATCCTAGACAGAGCGCCATAAAATATCAAAGGATTTTCTGTGATTTCTTCAATTTCATCCACATTACCTTCCATCAAAATAATCGGGTGCTCAAAATGCTCCTTTAATCTAGAGCACTGATCAAATAATCTTCCATCAAAAACAGAGGCCATAAGATCACGAATACTTTTTCTTTCAACAATAGTTTCTGGTGCAACAATATAATCACCAATTAGAAGTGTTTTCATTTCAATATTCATCCCAATTGATCTTAGTAAATCAGGAATTCCACTTTTTCGTTCTCTCTCATCTACAACAATTCTAAGATTTTCTAATTTCACAAATATTAGATGTAATGAATTGTTAATATCTTATATGAAATTAGGAGATGTAATTACTTTCTTGGATTATCTTCTGTAGTTGGTTTTGGTGGTGGGGGTGCAGAACCGCTTTTCATCAATTCAGTGATTTTTGCTTCTTGTTCTTTGAGACTTTCCTTAAGACGTATTTCTTGTTTTTGAAGAACTGTTAAACGTGTTTTTGCTAATTCAGATCTTTCTTGTAATTCATCTAGTAATTCCTGTTTTGTAGATTTTATTAAAACGGTTCCAGCTTGTTTAAAGACTGCATCACCATCTGTAATTTTTTTTAATTCCTCAAGGGCTTTTTCTGTTTCAGCTTTTTCCATTTCAAGATGTTGTTTTTGCGTCATTAATGATTGGAGACTTTGTTGAGATTGTTGTAATTTCATTAATTGCTCTTGGAGCCAAGGCGGCATTTGTCCAGATGACATAGTTACTCAAAAAATTTATTTCATTATATCTTTACCGATTCAATTGAATCATGACTGGCTTGAATGAACCTAAGAGTAGAGTTCAGGTTTGCCCTCAAATGTGTCAAATGATCAGACCGGGCAAGAATTATTATTTTCTCATCAAATTCTATCTGAGTTTTTACGGGGTTTTCAGGATAAAATTCATTATCTGCGTTAATTGAATCAAAAATTGCCTTTGTCTTGTCTTTTGCATCAACTACGATTTTTGCGCTAAAGTTTAATGTCATAAGCTGTTCCAGCCACCTTGTAACTGCATTTTTTACAAGACCAAATACCAACAGCGTCTCTTCCAAATGTTTTTGAACCACATTCAGGACAAGTTCTCTTTTCTTTTAGTTGGAGATGGATTTTTGTGTACTGTTTTCTAAGTTTAATTCCATATCGTGCGCCTAAACCTTTTAGTGATTTTTTTGCTTTTGCCATTTTATTGACTTCCCTTTTGAACTTCTTTTAATTTTTCTCTTATTTTTGCACCTACTTTGACTGAAATGTCTCCACATCTATGAATTTCTTCCAGAGTGAATCCATCACTACCACCTTTTTGTAATGCACAAATATTTCCATCAGAATCAGTAGTAATTGTAATTCGGGCATCCATGCTACCCCATTCATCGCCATTAGGATCAACAATTATGTGAGTTCCAATTTTTCCCATGGTTACAGATACAGGGATAGTAGATACTGGTATAGGCATATCTTCACCTTCTACAAGTGTTGGTGTGTCATCAACCCAATTCCATTTTGGTGATTTGGATGAAAGTAATGCAGAAGTTGCAGCATAAGAGCATGCATCAAAGAGATTACCATCATAATCGACAACTACGTTATCTGCAAATACTCCAACTACAGATTTGTTTTGCTCAATTACTAATTGAGACACATCAATCATATGACTTTCTCTAATCCCTCTATCCACAACTCTAGCCAACTCAATTACATCAGGTCCTGGAGGACCAGTTTCAACAGTTGGATGAGATAATGGTAAAAGTTCTGCAGTACAAATAAAAATTCCCTTATCTCCCATATCAGGAAAAGGTCTGTCTGGTTGAATTTTTACACCACAAATAACTTCGGTTTCACCTAGTCTAACTCTAGCAGAGCCGTTTGCTTTAGGTATGGCATTAGTTTCAATAGAAATTTCTCTTGATTCATCTAGAGCGCGTCCATCTACTCTTTTTCCTTGTTCTAATAATTCAAGGATTTGTATTTTTTTTAATTCGTCAATAACAGAAGTAGATGCCATTTTTACTCTCCTCCATTTCCAAAGTACTTTTCTTGTAGTGCCTTCTTTTGAAGTTCGTAAACAACTTTACACCCATCAACTCCTACTTGAACACATTTTTTGTATTCTTCAGGAGTCAGAACACCATCTAATTGTAATAAGGTAATTTTTTCAAGACTTGGCATATAACCAATAGGCATATCTGCTTGACCGGCTTGGTCTTCTTCATTATTAACATCAAGAACTACAGTATCTGCAACTTTTCCCGCTGCAATTGCTGCAACCATATCTCTCATTGGGATTCCAGCATCTGCCAATGCAACAGACGCTGCAGTAAGAGCAGCACATCTAGTTCCACCGTCTGCTTGTAATACTTCAATGAAAACATCAACTGCGGTTCTTGGGAATTTATCCAAGATAACTGCAGGCTCTAGTGCTTCTTTAATAACTTTAGAAATTTCAATCTCTCTTCTTGAAGGCGCTGGGTTTTTTCTCTCACCAACAGAGAAGGGTTCCATATGATATCTAACTCGTAAAATTCCAGTATCAGTATTTGACATGTGTTTAGGATGAACATCTCTAGGACCAAAGACACCAACGAGAATTTTGTTATCTCCAAATTCGATGTATGCAGATCCATCAGCATTTTTTAGTCCACCGGCTTTAATCATAATTCGTCTTGGTTCGTCAACTTTTCTTCCATCACAACGAATACCATTCTCGTCCAATAGGACCATTGTTGCGTCTCTTCCGCCCATTATGATTCACCTTTTAATTCTAACATTTCTTTCACTTGATCAGTCAAATTAGCAACATGTGCTTTTTGATTTACCATTTCAATGGCTTTTTTAGCCTTTAATAATCCCTCGGGAGACTCGCATGAAACTACAACCCAGCCATTCTGACCAATAGTTATTGCAGCATCTGTTGCCATCTCTATCATTTGGATCATTGTGCCTCTCTTTCCAATTAGGCGTGGAACCTTACTGGGGGAGATTTTAATCAAGTCACCAGAGTCAATTTTGCCTAAATCTCTATCAGTTATAGTTACTAGTGGATCTCTTGTTCTATCAAAATTAGCAATTCTAGCAGCTACAAGATCACCTGATTTTAGTTTGGTTGTAAGTTCATCAGCATGAGCAGAAAAGTCACGTCCAAAAACATCCTGTGCAGGAAGAAATCCAACATAGCATGAATTGATATCCAACTCCCAAGACAACGAAGTATGAGATATGACTTTACCAATTACAAGATCATTAATTTTAGGAATGTATTTTCCAGTTAATGGTATTACTTTAACAGAATCATCATAGATTTCAGAAATGCCAATAGTAGTAGAGATTATCTTATTTCCTTCAAGAATTACATTTTGTTCAGGTCGAAATGGACCAGTGGTTACTACATCTCCAGGGATAACATATTTTCTCTTATTATCCATTATTTCATTACCTCAACTGTAGCAGATCCTTTGGTTATAGAACCTAATCTATCGATCACATTTGGTCTTGCTGCAGCTGGTATTTCAAGTATTGCTTTTAGAGAACCATTTGTTTGCCATTGTTCACTTCCAAGAGAACCAACAGATTTTAAAACTGCATATGATTGAGATGCATACTGTGCCGGAATCGTAATCTCCAATTTTAGATTCTCAGACTTTAGAGCAATAATTGAACGTAATTTTTCAACAATATTTGCTACTTGCTCGTCCACATGTTTTTGCGGATCAACTGAAACCCTACCATCTTTCATTGCTTGTTCAATTCTCAATGGAGGATGAGGCAAGTGAGTTTTAGGATCGACATATGTTTTAGCAATATAGCTAACAATTTGTTTTTTCTTTTCTTCTATCATTTTTCGTCTTTGATCAGTTGTTAGATTCAGATCACCTTTATCAAGAATAATTTTGGCAATTTCTGATAGGTCCTCAGTTTTGAAAGCCTTTAGTAATTTCTCAGATGATGGTCTTGTTCCTTTTCCAGAATCCGTATAGATTTCATCTGAAACCAAAACTGCAGCCAAGTCCTTTTTCTTTCCAAGTTTGTAATCTAATGCAGGGTCTGGTTTTACCATTATCTCAAATTTTTCACCTTCAAAGGAATATCTAACCAATGTAACATCAACCATGTCTAATCTAGCATAGATTTGATATTTATCTATACGTACATAGTCATTCTCATTTGAGAACCCCCTTAGAAGAGATGAATAAGTGGAGACATTTCTCATACCAACCCAGTATCTTACACTATCGATCTCTTTTCTTATCTTTCTTTTATCGAGCAAATAACATTTTCAGTAGTTTCATCATCATGTCATTGTAAAAAGGATCCAATTGCTCAGTGCTGGCTTTACCATATTTTCAGAATAAACAGATCTACTCTTAGTCAGCATACTTTTCTAAAGAAATCATCTATAGAGAAAAGATTGACCAATTTAGAAGGATTCATAGTCACAACTGTGCAATGTTGTTATTTATGGTCAAGTATTGTAACAAAAATTAGCAGTCACTATACCTAAAGCTAGCTAGATTTTTATGTGGATTTTGAAGATTTTCTTCAAGATTTGTCATCATTAGAAGTAATTAGTAAAGATAATCATAAAATTTCTATAAAGCTAAAAGGTGTTCCATTACAGTATGCAAATGCACTTAGACGAGTATGTCTAAATGGTGTTCCAGTATTTGCAATAGATACAGTAGACATTGTAGAGAATTCTTCAGTATTACCAGATGAAGGTTTAGCTCATAGATTGGGACTAATTCCATTAAAAACAGACTTGTCGAGATTTAACGAACCATCCAAATGTGAATGTCAAAGTGAGGTAGGTTGCTCAAACTGTAAAGTAATGTTAGTGTTAGATTCTGGAGATTCAGATGTTACAAGAACCATTTTGTCAAATGAGTTATCCTCTGAAGACGATACAATAAAACCAGTTTCAGATAAAATTCCAATTGTACAACTAGCACCAGGTCAAAGAATCAAAATTGAATGTTATGCAAGACTAGGACGTGGAACTGAACATGCCAAATGGAATGCTTCAAACATCTCAACACTAATTGATACTGATAAGGAAGATGAGAAGATTCTAAGCGTAGAATCAACTGGTGCACTAAATCCTGAACAAATAATCATTTCAGGAGTAGACGAAGTAAGTAACAGATTAGATCAATTCAAAGAAATGATTGACAAAATCGAAGAATAATCTAAGCATAGACATTATATTTGGGTTTCAAACCGCATTATTCACATGACTAATCAAGTGGTTATACGTATGGCCAATGATCTAAAAAAGGCATCATCCAAAAACGATGCTCCAATTTGGGCAAAATTGGCAGAATATGCGCTGAAACCAAGTATTGCAAGAAGAGATCTTAACTTGAATAGAATTGCACAACTGACAAAAGAAAATGATACAGTTGTATTTCCAGGAAAAGTTCTTGGAACAGGTAACATTCCTCACAAAATTACATTATTTTCATTTTCAATTTCAAATTCTGCTGCTAATAAAATAACAGGAAACGGTGGAAAATTGATCAGTTATTCAGAACTGATTGAGAAAAATCCTACAGGAAAGGGAGTTGTACTGCTTGGCTAAACAACAAACAGAGATCAGAACAGACAGACCAATTGTAGTAGATGCAACCGACCACATTGCAGGAAGATTATCATCAAATGTTGCAAAATTACTAATCAATGGAAACAGAGTTTCAGTAGTGAATTGTGAAAAAATCATGATGAGCGGAACAAGAAGTAACCAGATCAAGGAGTACAGAGAATTTTTAGAAATCAACAGTATAATTAATCCAAAGCATGGACCAGTCCATTACAGAAGACCAGATACTCTCATGACAAAGATGATTCGTCAAATGCTACCATATGATAGAAAACCATCTGGAAAAGAAGCGCATCAAAGACTAAGGACATACATTGGTTCCCCAAAAGAACTCAAGTCATTAGCGAAAATTCAATTCGAAAAAGCTAAGATTAAGAAAACATCATCAAACTATACTTCAATAGGTGAATTGTGTAGAATAATAGGGTGGACTGAATGACAATTCCAAAAACAGAAATTTATTTTGCAACTAGAAAGACAGCTACTGCACATGTATACATTACAAAAGGACAGGGTAGAGTCAGAATCAATAACGTTCCAGTAGAAATGATTCCGCAAGAAACAGCTCGTGAAGTCATACTAGCGCCATTAGAAATTACAGGGGATTTAAGAGACAAGATAGATATCTCTGTTAGAGTAAGAGGTGGAGGTTATATGGGGCAAGCCAGTGCAATTGCAACTGGGATTACAAGAGCACTTATTGGATGGACTAAATCTAAAAAAGAACCAAAAGAACATCCATTCCCAAAATCTGCAAGAGACGACCTAAGAAAACGTATTTCAGATTTTGACAAGTATCTAGTAAGTGGAGATGCCAGACAAAAAGAACCAAAGAAATTTGGCGGCCCTGGTGCAAGAAGAAGAAAACAGAAATCATACCGTTAGACTGTTAAGGATAATTTTTGTAGGTAGAGAACTCCAATACATTTTGATCATTCAAATCAAAAGTTTCTTGAATGTCAATTGGTTATCAGTATGTAAAACCAGGATAGATTTAGGCAAACATTAGTGGATTTGATTATGTGTGAATTTGTCCAGGTTACCCTACCAGTTATATGCTCATAAACATAATCAGTGTTATGGGTAAACGCCAAGTAAAGAATGAAAGTGCACTTAAAGAAATTCGTCTACCTGAAGAAGGTGAAGTTTTTGGACGGGTATTGAAAATGCTTGGGGGTGAAAATGTCATGGTAAAATGTGCTGATGGCATTACTAGACGAGGAAGAATCAGAGGAAAGTTGAAAAGAAGAGTTTGGATTAGAGATAATGATATAGTCATTATTGCACCTTGGGATTTTAATGAGGCTGAACGCGGAGATATTGTTTGGAGATTTACTCTTCCTCAAGTTGAATGGCTAAAAGACAATGAGCATATTGCTAAAGATTTCTAAATTTTCTAATTATTATTTGATTTTTAAGAAATGACTTAGTTAATATAGTGAATTGATTGCTCTAAAATTAAATGGAACAAGGCACCGTAAAATGGTTTAACCGTACTAAGGGCTTTGGTTTTATCGAAAGAGAATCTGGCGACGATCTATTTGTTCACAAATCAGATGTTGACGGATTCATCAATGAAGGCGATAAAGTCGAGTTTGAGGTAGGCGAAGGTCAAAAAGGACCAGCAGCCCAAAAAGTCAAAAAATCAGCATAGGCAATAAATTTTTTAATTTAAGAGTTCAAATTTGTTTTCTTAAATCAGTCTATCTTTTTATTTTTAAAGATTATTTTTTTTTATTCATCAGAAATGTGTGGTCCCAAGCGAAGGAATTGAACCTTCGACAACCCGGTTTCTGTATGCCTGATATGCTGTTTTTCGGTCAGCCATCTAAAGCCAACAACTACAGCCGGAAGCTCTACCAGGCTGAGCTAGCTTGGGACAAGAAAAACGAAGTTTACTGCTATTAAAAAACTATCGTAGATAACATTGGTTAATAATTTCAATTGTAATAAGCATAAATACCCTAAAAAAATGATAGGTTTCGTTGTCATTAATGACATTGCCTTATCCGGGTTATGTTTGCGTGCCATATACGAACACACATCAATCTATTGATCTCAGAGAAACTTGGATTAATTCCAAGAATATTGAGGAATTATTTTTTGTTACAGGAACTTTTTCTAATGAATGCAAGCCTTACTTTTCTGATTCTGTAAACCACTATCTTTTAGCTAAATTCAAAGACAATGAACAGATATCTAAAGAACTAACTGTTTATAATCAGAACAAAACATCTTTTGTATTTAATATCAAAGACGAATTTTTTCAAAGAGAAGTTGTGAGAAATGCTAATTTTATTTCTATATATTATTTAGAATATGTGGATGACATTGAAGATGTTAAAGAAATCGCAAACCTATTTTTGAAAAAAGATAAAATTAAGATATCAGGTATTGGCAATATGAATACATTTTGTATTAATCCTGCAAAATTTACATTTCCATATTCTGAAAATATTGTGGTGATTGAAATTGCTAGTGAAAAGAGTCATCAGAGTGTAAAGAAATACTGTGATCAAACGAAACGTGATGCTAACCGAAAAGGATTATCGCTTACAAATCTTCTCAGTCTGTCTATTCTTGAATCTTTAAAGTAAAACAGATAGATTCCTAATTTGTGATTCTCTGCTACAATAAAACTTGGAATTTATTTATCATAATATTAGAGGACGTCATTAGGTTTTGTGGAGAATGATTTTTGGATCTTCTAAAAAAAGGTGAATTATTTGCAAAAAAGAAACATTATGGGATGGTAGTTAAAGATAGTACTATTCCCTATTCAAAACATCTAGAAGATGTAGTCAATAGGCTTAAAAGTTTAGGTGTAATTGATGAAGAGATTCTATGTGCAGGTTGGCTTCATGAGGTAATAGACAAAACATCTACTAGTTTTGATGATCTCTTCGAACAATTTGGAAGTAAAATAACTGTATTAGTGTCCTCAGTATCTAAAGATCCATCATTAACACGAAAACAACAAGATGCAGCATATGTTAAACAAATTAAAGAATCATCAATAGATTCAAAATTAATACTGTTATGCGATATTTCTGCAAACCTAAGTGATCTAAAAAATACCAAATCATCCAAGTCAAAAAAACTACGTATACTCAAACAAAAAAGGCATTATCTTACAGCAATTAAAAATGATTTGATACAAAATAGTAATTATCCAAAAATCATTCCGTTAATAGAGACCATTAATGATATTTTAAAAAAATGGGGTCAAAGACGGATATTTTATTAGATTGGAATTAAGATTGAGTTTGATCGATATTATTGTTGACGCTCTAGATTGACTCTCTAGTATGATAACTACAATCCATATGAGTTGCAAAGAAGGATTTGTTCATAATTTTGCATGGTTTGAGATATTATCAAAGAATATGTGTATTCATTGCGGGAAAGAAAAATCTTAAAAATCGAATCTAATCTTTAGATTTCTTATCTTTTTTTTGTTCAGAATCCTCTGCTTTGTCTCTTACTTTTTTCATGACACAAAATTTGCGTAGAGTATTACGTAATCCCATTTTACAATTTTTATCCAGTCTAGGTTGTATTAAGGATATGGCTTTTCGAATATCTTCTGTTGTCTGAAAAGTTAAATATTCGACCAAAAACTGTTTTGCATGAGTAAACCATCTGATCTTGGTTCCTTAAAAATTGGGTCATACATCCTATTACCACATTCTGATCAACCAAGTGGGGAACCATGTCGTATTGTTGAATATGACACATCAAAACCTGGAAAACATGGTGCAGCAAAAGCTAGAATTGTTGGAGAAGGTATCTTTGATGGTCAAAAAAGACCTCATGTTGGTCCAGTCAGCATGCAGATTCATGTTCCAATGATTAACAAGAAAGTAGGCCAAATCATTTCAATTAATGGAGATGTCGTACAAGTTATGGATTCAGAAACGTTTGAGACACTAGATATCAATTTAATTGACGATGAGGTTAAAGGTAAATTGGAAAACGGACAGAATGTGGAATACTGGGTTGTTATGGACAAAACTAAAATCATGCGTATTAAAAATTAGGGCTAATTAGTTTTACAAAATATCACATATTCAGTTTTTAAGAAAGTTAGATGGTGCAAGTAAATGTGCCAGAAGTTTTATGATTATGAACATAATTTACAGTGGCATTATAATTAGAATTAAATCAACTCATACCTATTCTCTGCACGCCTTACATAGACGAATCAGTATCATTCCATGTGTTTTTTCAACAGTACTGTGAACCTTGGTCAATGTAACTTCCACTACAGCATCATGGCATACCTCGCATGTTCCAATCATGCCTATAATATCATTAAAATGAGATAAGATAGAATATCAAAAACTGATTAGATCTTAGTCAATGATCTGATACATCTTGATTACCTAGCTTTTCTGAAAAAAGAGAGTGTTCAAGGAATTGCACAATTACATAAGAATTGTATTTAATGATTGTCGTGGAAGTTATCACAAAAGATAGACCACATTTTGAGCATTAAAAGAAGATATTGCACGCTCATGACATGGTAGGTCCACGTATGTTAGACGGTGATAAAACAGACAAAGACTAATTTTTTATGACGGTGAATATCAAAGTCAGCTAATCTCTTCGGATTCTTATAGGCATACTGAGGTTGACCGTATTCAACAATGATCAATTAAACCAAATGATACAGTTAAACAAAAAATAATTTAAAACTTAATTGATAGTAGAAAGAAAATCATAACGAAATAGTTTTGGATCTTAATATCTATGTCCATGCAAAGATAGCCAACATCAAATCAAAACTAAATTTCTATGATATTAATATTAAATGAATTGGAATTAAGGATGACAATTAAAAGTAGATACTGAAAAGATTAAGTGAAGGGAATTATCTTTTTATGATTTTGTATACCATTCCGTTTTTATTATTCTAGTATGGAGTTTTACTTTTTTAATTCAAACTTTTCCAGTAGGCTTAATAATTTATCTTTTTTATCTTTACTTATCTTGTTGTCTTGAGTGATTATCTCAACAATATAACGCATAACTAAATTATTATTTTCAAAATATTTGATATCTTGTGACTCTTGATTTAACATTCTTTTCTCCATTTCAAGTATTACCATTTTATTTTGTAGAGTCATAATTCGATTCTCTAATACCATTTTATCATGATTAATTTTGTTACATTCATCATAATCATTGTTTTTTAGTTTTACATTAATTTCTTCTATTTGCTTTTTAACAATCTGAAGTGCTTTCTCTTTTGTGTTATCAAGGGTTTCTGCTTCCAATCATTTTATTTTTTTCATCTTCTTAATTAATTCTCTTTTTGTATCTCATTGCAAATTACCTTATTCAATATTTTGTATCCTTTGAGTCCTTTGAGGGATTCAATTACGTTTCATAGAAGGTGTATATCTTGAGGTATTCCTAATTTCAGACGATCCAAATCCATGAATAATGATAAGACAAATCACAGTACAATATACTTAAAGATGAATTTAGGAATCAAACCTAAATATCAATTTCCTTGCTTGAAATTACATATAATTCATTTATCTTAAATATACTCAAATTAAATTACAATCAATAACTAGTTTGACTTCAATGCAAAATAACAAGCCAATTCATTTCGACCGTAGGACTAAAATCATGCACATTAAGAGTTAATCTGATGCTGATGATGAGCGGAAAAGCCGTCTGAATGTTGATGAGGATTATGAGTAATGAAGCATCATCATTTTTCAACAAATTTGAAGTGTTTGTTGAATTGATTTTTTTTAGATCATGAGATTAGCTTCCCTGTTTTCAGGTGGAAAAGATAGTACATTTGCAATCCATCTAGCACAAAAACAAGGACATGAGATAGTATGTCTTCTGAGTATTTTCCCAAAATCTGAAGAAAGTCATTTACTACATCATCCGAATATAAAGTGGACAAATCTTCAATCACAATCTATGAACATTCCTCAATTAACAACCAAGGCCTCATCTGATGAATCTGATAATGAATTGATAACTCTTGGAAAGTTATTAGATATTGCAAAAAATCGATTTAATATTGAGGGGGTAGTACATGGTGGAATTAAAAGTAAATTTCAAAAAGAAAAATTTGAAACTATTTGCTCAAAATTTAATTTAATACCAATTTCACCTCTGTGGGATTCTGAACCAGTACAATACATGAATGATCTACTTGATTCCAATTACGAGTTTATAATGACTAGTGTATCTTCTGATGGATTAAATGATTCCTGGCTTGGTAAATCTATTTCGAAATCGGACATTGGCACATTAAAAAAATTATCCGAAAAGTATGGATTTAACTTAAATTTTGAAGGTGGTGAGGCAGAAACATTTGTAATTAATTGTCCTCTTTTTTCAAATTCGATCAAAATTAAAAAATATAAAAAAATATGGGATGGGTATAGAGGAAGGTTTGAAATAGTGGATGCTGAATTAAATTACAATGCTTGACGGACTCAAGAATAGCTTAAGTGACGCAATCAAGAAAATTGTCAAATCTTCAGGAATTGATGAAGAATTAATCAAAGATTTATCCAAAGATGTCCAAAGAGCACTGTTACAATCAGATGTCAATGTACGCTTGGTTCTTGAAATTACAAAACACCTAGAGGAACGCGCTCTAAACGAAATTCCTCCACCAGGACTTTCACGTAAAGATCACATAATCAAGATTCTATATGACGAACTTTCAAAATTACTTGGAAATGAATCTAATTTTGATTTTAAACCTGGAAAACAAAATAAAATAATTCTCTTAGGAATTCAAGGTAGTGGGAAAACTACTGTAGCATCTAAACTTGCTAAATTTTTATCCCGACAAGGATATAAGATTGGAGTTATAGGTGCAGATACTTACAGACCTGGGGCATTAGTTCAGCTTAAAACAATGTGTGAAAAATCAAATGTTGAAGTTTACGGTGAAGAAAACAATAAAGATTCTCCAAACATTGTAAGAAATGGATTAAAACATTTTGAAGGACAACCATTAGATGTCATTTTAATTGACACTGCAGGTCGTCACAAAGAAGAAAAGGATCTGCTTGAAGAAATGGAAAGAATTAACAAAGCAGCAGATCCTGATCTGGTATTACTTGTTATTGATGGAACTATTGGGCAACAGTGTTTTAATCAAGCGGAGGCATTTCACAAAACAATTCCTGTTGGAGGCATAATCATCACTAAATTAGATAGCTCTGCAAAAGGAGGCGGTGCACTTGCTGCATCTGCAGCTACAGGAGCACAAATTATGTACATTGGCACGGGTGAAAGAATTGATGATTTAGAAAAATTTTCACCAACTAGATTTGTGGGACGACTTCTTGGAATGGGAGATATTCAAGCTGTGTTAGATTTAGCAAAAAGATTAGAAAATGAAGGCGATGATGTTAGAATGAAAAGAATCTCTAGTGGAAAAATGAATATGGATGATTTCTTTTATCAGCTAGAAGAAGTAACAAAAGTAGGCTCTTTGAGAGGACTTTTGGATAGTATGCCTGGACTTTCAGGGATGGTCAAAAATGATCAAGTAGATCAAATGGAAGGCCGAGTTTCAAAATGGAGGTATATCATTCAAAGTATGACTAAAGAAGAAAAAGCAGATCCTAGCTTGATAAATGCATCTAGAATCAAAAGAATTTCGCGTGGTTCTGGATGGCCTGAAAGTGAAGTTAAGGAACTCATCAAAAATTACAAAAACTCTAAGAATATGATGAAAGCATCTAAAGGACGTCAAATGCAAGGTACTCTTAGAAAAATGGGTTTAGGATAATTTTTTACGTAAATTTTTTCTAACATGACTAAATATCAAAAAATTATTCCTATTGCAAATCAAATTATAAAAAAATACAACCTATGTGATAATTGTCTAGGTAGACTATTCTCTAAAAAATTATATCTTTCATCGAACAAGTTACTTGGTAGAAAACTCAAAAAAAACCTAAATTCAAAGCAAAAGTGCTATATCTGCAAAAATCTGTTTGAACATTTAGATATTTACTTAAAATTGATGAATGAGAAATCAGATGGTTATTCCTTCTCCTCTTTCAGTGTCGGAGCTTTGATCAAACCATCAATTATTGAAAGAGATGACCATATTCGTTCTGAATACAAATTAAGAGGAATTGATAGTATCAAGACAGACATTACAAAAGAGTTAGGAAGATCCTTTTCAAAAAAATCCAAAAAAAAAATTGAACATTTGGATCCTGAGATCACTTTTACTTTAAATTTAAAAGATGAATTATGCCAATTACGTTCAAAATCTGTCACTTTTTCTGGGCGATATGTAAAAACTCTAAGAGGACTCACACAAAAACAAAAACCATGCAGTAATTGTTCTGGAAAAGGCTGTAGAATTTGTAATTTTCATGGGATTTCAGAATTTAATAGCATTGAAGGTTTGATTTCTAAATTCTTTTTTGAGAAACTTGGTGGAACGACTGCTAAATTTACCTGGATCGGGGGTGAGGATAAATCAAGTTTGGTGTTGGGATCTGGGAGACCTTTTTTTGTTAAAATTCAAAATCCATTAAAAAGGAGATTGAGAGTAACGCATGTTAAACTTGGTTCACTTGAAATCAACAATTTGAAAACTATAAACGAATCTCCTAAAAAACCTGTTAAATTTATTTCAATCATAAATGTGAAAATATGCACAGATTTTGAAATAGATACTGAAAATCTTAAAAAATTAAAAGATCTTAAAAAGCAACCTATAGTAGTTTATGATAAATCTGGAAAACGCTCAGAGAAGAAAGTGTTTAGTGTAGGATATAAAAAAAATTCAAAAAAAATATTTACATTGAAAATCAAAACTGAAGGAGGTCTACCTATCAAAAGATTTGTAACCGGGGATGATATTTTTCCTAGTCCACATCATATTCTAAACACCCAATGCATATGTCAAGAATTTGATTTTCTTGATATTGAAGTACAACAATAATGATAATGAAGAAAAACATTTAGAATCTAAGGAGTGAAATATCCTGCTTGCCATTGTAGTTTTTGCTCCTCAGTTCCAAAGATGTTAATTGATTTATCAAAACAATCTACACGATCTAAGCCTTGATCAAATAATCTTTTACAGTCCTCTAGCGTTAGTTGGAGGTTCTTTTGATCACGTATTGTTGCAACTTCTTGATAATTTGAATTTCCTATAATCCCAATAATGATGGCAATTACAAATACAACTACAATAATTATCAGATTATTCAATCAAACCACTTCGTTTTAATGCCTGCATGTAGTTTTGAGTCTGAATTTTGGATTTATCCGAGTATTTATTTTTCTCAAGCCAATTTTGCAAGGTTTCGTATTTGAATTCTAGATCTGTTTTAAGCATCGACTTACGAATAATTTGCCAATCCTTGTCTTTTACTGACTGAGATCTAATCATAGTTGGAATCCAATCAAAGAACTTAAACTTGTACCACTTTAAAAACATGAATTTCTCTATTGATAGTCTCCCTTATTTTAGCACATCACATCTCTACATTCAGACATCAAAAACGTAGTTAGAATGAATCCTCCAAGTATTGTAATTCCAAGTGTAATTAATAATCCTGCAAGAATAGTTTTTTTCTCATCAAGTTTCATTACCATGGTTAAAATTTTTAATTAGAGTATATCAAGCGATGGCAGTTTGATGGCTAGTGGTAAAAAAATTCAGGATGATACCTAGATTGGATAGAGCATAAAGATGATCTATAAAGATTATTTTTTAAACAGTATCCAAATTCTGGTCCCCACAAAAATCCCCACTCCTAAAATGATCAAAAATGGTACTATGAATTGAGATTCATCCATGATATCTAATACTCATTGATTGTATTTATGGAGAAAAATAAGAGTTGTAATAACAAGTTAATATTATAATAGTAATATCAAATACAAACTAATAGAAAATCTCTTAACATCGTATCAGCGATCAATGAAAAGTTACTAAAAATTATGAAATGGTATTAAAAAATAACATAAAAAAATTATGGGGAGAGACCTGTACCGCTGACATTTCTATCCCATGCATCTACCATTGAGTTTTGTCTCAGATCAAGTTCTTCCAGGTATCCATTTATTTCTCCTGCTGGAATGTAAAATGTAGCAGAAACAATATCTCCTACATCTGCATCACAGTTTGGAACAACAACTGAACGCCCTACACTTGACTCACCAACACAACCATAGTCAGTTACAGTGATTACTGATACATCCTCAGTTACTAGAGTTGGAACAATATTCCAAGGAGTTATTGTAAAGACTAGTATTACTGAAGTTGCAACAGCTACTATAGCTAGAAACTTTAGCTGTGGTGTTTTTTTGTTTTTTGTTTGTTGCATTTCTTGTCACTACTAATTACACTTTGTAGAATATAACATGATGCTAACTTTTAGAATAGTGCTAACTTTTGCAATTAAATAAAAAGATCATGTTACTTTACAATCACAATTTTTGTTTTTTAGAATTCCAATTTGTTCAATGGGAGTATCTATGAAGGCATCTTGAATATATTTTCCAGTTAACTTTCGTTTGTCAAGTGGACTCTTGTGATTGTACCCCCTATGACTCATCTCTTTTACAAGTTTTTCATGTCTGAGATACATTGCATTTAGTTTTCCCTTCCACCTAATTGTTTCAGGATGCATAGAATATCCCTTTTTCTTTTCGGTTATTACAGTCCACATCGCATGTAGTTCACGATGTTCTCCCAGTAGGTGATTTCGACACAATCTACTTGGAGAGATATCCCAAATTCTCATCTAAAAGAGATATTCAGTGCATGAATAAATAATTTGAAACTAAAAGTTTCTAGTGCCAATATTATTTTCTTTTGGCTACCACTAATTCTTTTACTCTATTGCGAATAGTTACAGCACTTATTCCTGAAATCTGGGAAATTCTTGTCTGTGAAACTTTTTCATGGTTGTCTTGTATTGCCAGATATACTGCAGCAGCTGCCATGGCCATTGGATGCTTGCCGGAAGTTATTTCACTTTTCTGACCAAACTCCAAAATCTTTCTTGCATCTTGTTTTGTTTTTTCAGAAACATTGGCCTCACTTGATATGCGCTCTATGAACTTACATGGGCTGTAAGACAATGAATTGACTTCATCAAGATTTGCGTGCAATGTGCGGTAGACACGCTGGAGTGTCTTCTTTTTTATTCCTGAAGCATTTGCGATATCAGCCAGAGTTCTAGGCGTATCTGTAAGACGGCATGCAATATACACTACTGCACATAACACTGACTGATTTGAGCGACCATGCAATAATTCCTTCTGCTCCACCTTTCTAAACAGGTATGCTGATTTTTCTACAACGTACTCAGGTAATCCAAGTTTGGAGCGCATCCCATCAAGAAATGTAAATGCTTTGATGTATGATTGCTTGGTAATGGCAGATCTGCTGTTTCTATCCCACATTCTCAAGCGATAAAACATTCTCCTGTTTTCAGGAGAAAGGGATCTTCCAGTGGAATCTCTGTTTTTAGATTCCATAATTGTAGACAGTCCCATATCTGCCATTTTCAGAGATATTTTTTGTCCCGTTCTTGCACTATTCTGTTGTCCATCCATGCCTTGGAACGCATTTTCAGGTCCAAAATCAATCGCATTCTCAGACAATACAACTCCACAATTACCACATGTTATCTCCCCGATCATTGTATCAGTAATCTTGATTGGGTGTAGACATGTCTTATCCAAATGATTTGTAGGCATATGATATTAATGGCCATTACTGAATTTTAACCACGTGTAATTTTTTTTATAGTGCTAAACCAAATACATGAATCCTGCATTTCAAGATTCTGCATACCAGAATTTTTTGCAATTATAGCAATTTTTCCCATGTTGAGAGCACATCTTAATTTTTTATCTCTAGATTTCCAAAATTATTTGAACCGCAAGTAGGATGTCCTAGATCATTTACTATATCATTAGGTATTCTTCATTCTTTTAGAATGTCATAATGAAATATTTTTTGCGGGTTTCTTTACAATTTTATTAAAATCAGGGATTAATACAAAATTATTTTTAAATGATTATGTCTCAATAATAATCCTAATTTTAGTACTATATCTAATACAAACTATTAAAACAATAATAATTATTGTTAGAAGTTATATCAAGGGTTAAATCTTTAATATTTTTTACATTTGACATATCTGAAACTCCCATCTTGACTACATGTTTCTGAGTAATCCTCCCCTTCCCAATTAGAGAATAATCTAGTGTTTTGTCCGTTAATGATAACAATTAACTAGCACTAAATATCATGAAACTATATGCCAGAAAGGAAAAAAAATAAACATCAAAGACATGCTGACCAAAGAGCAGATAGACGTAAAAAAAAGAAAAGTGGAAAGCCTAGATCCTAATCGAATTAACATTTTTACATTCAAAGTTTTTGAGGAGAAATATTGGACCCATTAGTGCGTTTCAAAGATGCGTATTCAAAAGGAATCATTCCTGCTGACGCTTATGAGCTTGTTCTAAAACGCTTTCCTATTGTCCTATCTGGAATAAAAAGAATCGAAAAAGCATCCGGGGTTCAATACCCAGTAGCTTATGTGGAACCATCACTTGTAATTTCATCGGATAATCCAAATTCGTATGAGTATGGTATCTTATTTGCCAGGACTATTCCAATTATGATTGAAGAAAAATTTCAGGTAGTAATTCAGATTTCAGCTCCTTTGATTGCTTACGGTCTTAAAGGAACAATACATGCGATTTTAGCACATGAGTTTCTTCATTTTCTTGATTTGATGAGAAAAATTTCAAAAATGGAATTAATTTCTGATGAAATTTCTGGAAATTTATTTGAGAATGCATATAGTGATGAAACTAGGTTATTTGAACCACGAGCTGTTTTTAATGATCGTACTTTGTTACAACACATTACAAAAAAATTCCCTGCAGGATTTCGTGATTATAAGCTAGAAGATAAAGTGATAAAATTTTGGGTTAAGAGAGATCTTCCAAAATCCAATATTTCTTTAGATACAAACACTGTAAGATTATCTGCAGAATCTCTTTCTAAAATTAAATTAGATCCTGCATTTATTTTAAAAATCCAACAACTAGAAAAAAGAAGTACTAAAATCCATAAAAAGCGATTGTATTAATTTATTTTTATTTAGGTTAATAATAAATTTTAATTGCAAACAGAAGGATTTGAAAACAAGATAGTGTATATTATTACTTAGAGAATATTACTGAATAAACTCTGTGAGTCCACATTTTCCACATGTGTGTCTATCTTTGTGTTCGGACATGTATACTCCTTTTCCGCATCTTGAGCAAATTTTTCTAATTCTTGTTAATTTGTCTCCGTCAACTTTAAAATATTTGTAAACATTAGGACTAGAGCCTTTCTTTCCAGCCATTATTCTGTTTTCTCCCCTTCTTCTTCTTTTGCTGGTGATTCTTCAGTGGCAGCTGTCTCTTTTGCTGCTGCTGCGTCTTTTTCTGCGGTCTCTTTTGCGGCAGCCTCTGCTTCTGCAATTTTTGCTTTTATCTTTTCTAGTCTTGAGAATATAGTAGGATTAACATGTTTTTTTGCTAATGCTTCATCATTGTAAACATAAAAAGTTCCGGTAACTAGGGATTTACCTACTTGGGTTTTTAGGTTAATTGGAATCACGACTTTACCGTCAAGTTTGAATTCTTTTGTAATCATGTCTGCTGCTTCTAGGGTTTTGAGTTTACCACCTAATCCAGCAAAATTACATGTAATCTCCCTTCTGGATAGAAAGGTATTATCCACATCTGTAATTGTCTGAATGATAGACATGTATCCAAAATCCTTTGTGTATTTCATATAAACCTTGATTGGTCTTGCAGAAGAAATTTAAGAAAAACCTATCAAATAATACCATGGAACGATATATGATTCATTTAAAAAATACGGATTATTCTCCTAAAAATTCTCGTGAACTAGTTTACAGAGCTAGAGATCTGGTATCTGACATGAATGCTTCAGTACGGATTGCCAGGGTTGCAAGAAATTTTATAGAATTTGATGTAGCTGTAGAAAAAAAAGATCTCGACTCTATGGTTGAAAAATTATCTGTTATCGCGCCAATTGATAATATTAGACATGTTGTAGAAGAGAAAATTGAAAAAGAACAAGGGATATCTGATGGTATTTTTTATTTTAATAATGAACGATTCTGGGAAAGTCATGAGGCCTTTGAGGGGGTTTGGAAACAATGCTTTGGTAGAGAAAAAGAACTAGTGCAAGGAATAATCTTAATGGCAGTTGCATTTGCTCATGCTCAAAAAAATGATATCAGTATTGGAATAGGAATGCTCAGAAGAGTTTTGGATAAACTAGGAACATCGCCATCTACATATCATTCAATTGATATTGATAGAATAAGAAACAAGGCCATCGAAATGCAACAAGCAGATAACTTGACTATATTTGAGATTTAATTAATTCAAGAGCTTTAGCTACTACTTCTGCACCTTGAAGCAAACCTATACTTCCTTTCTTTGCTTGCTGCTCAGTCATTCTTGTAGTTCCATCTTTTTTGATAAAGTCTCCTGAAACTAAAATTGGGACAGGATCATCACTATGTCCTTTATTAATACAAGGCGTAGAGTGATCAGCAGAAATTACAATTGCAACTTTACTTGAATCAATATTTTCAACAAGAGTTTTAAAAAATCTTTGATCAATCTCTTCTATGTTTTTCATCTTGCCTATGGCATCCCCATCATGACCAAATTCATCAGGTCCTTTTAGATGCACATATATGGAATTTTGAGTTTCCATTGCTTTTGCAGCAACTTTAGCTTTTTCCTCATAATCTGTTAATCCGCCTGCTTCAAATGCTTTCATCTTTAGAACTTCTGAAATTCCAAGCTCGACGGGCATATCTACTATACATGAAAAATTCATACTATATTTTTCATTAATTGGAATCACATCAGGGTATTTGTTTCCCGCATCTCGGAGTAAAATGCAACTAAGTTCCTTTTTGTTCTGTGCTTTTCTTTTTTTATTAATTTCACTTTCCTTCATTATTTTAATTGCATTTTCTGAAAATTCATTTACTAAATTTGCAGTAAATTTGGATTCTTTGGTGTCTGTAAGGGGTAAACATTTTTCAATCTTTAAAAAATCACCAACAGTTTTTGCTACTCCCATGCCTCCAATATTGCTGTAAGCTGGGTCTGTGTTGGTAATTTTTGATGATAATTGTGAATTACTTCTAATTCTAACTGTAACCCTATGTCCAATTGTTGGAGATACTATTACAGATGTATCTGGACTTGAAAAAGTAATTTTTTCTTCAATTTCTTTTGCAATTCCATATGCATCTTCTTTTTCAATATTTCTTCCTGCTCGTCTGTCTATGATTAGACCTTCCTCATCTAATGTAGAATAATTTCCTCTTAATGCTAAATCTCCATCTTTAAAGTCAATGCCAATTCCTATTGCCTCAA
Organism: Nitrosopumilus sp.; assembly: GCA_029862745.1. Taxonomy (NCBI): domain Archaea; kingdom Thermoproteati; phylum Nitrososphaerota; class Nitrososphaeria; order Nitrosopumilales; family Nitrosopumilaceae; genus Nitrosopumilus; species Candidatus Nitrosopumilus sp. The sequence goes on from JAOTWS010000006.1 coordinate 101,774, forward strand.
TAACGCCTCTACCTACATACTCTGCATGGTCGAACTTGTATCCAAGCATATTGAATACCGCAATGTCAGATTCAGGAGCTATCCCTTTTCCAACTGAGATAACTTCACCTATAGCACCATTACTGGCAATTTTATCTAATATTGGCGTATTTGCAGCTTCTAATGGGGTTTTTCCATCTAAATCAGGATGCGGAAGATCTCCAACTCCATCTAAAAGAACATAGATCATGTGAATATCAGAATTATCCATTAAGACTCTGTTTACTTCAGATCGAATTCTCTCTTTTAAATCTTGCAACAATATTCATGATTAAAATAAAACATGATGATTTTTTTTAAAATCATATTTCTGATCAAAGTAAAAAGATCTCAATCATGAATACTAGTATACATTTAATTTTTGATTTTAAATTTTATTTGATCTTAGTAAACGTTTTAACAGTGACTGACTTCTAAATACAATTATGGGCGATATGCGTAAAGATTACGTTTCTGAACGTTTCATGATTGTAACAAAAAAAGATGACAAAGTTATTGATCCAAAAAAATCACCATTTGCGCCTGGCAATGAATCTATGACAAATCCTTCTGTCTTGTCTCTTGTTGCAAAAGATGGAATGCTTCAGCGTTTACAAGATAATGAAGATGAATACGTAGAGGGATGGGCTATTAGAGTTTTTGAAAGTAAAAACCCAATAGTTTCAATTGACACTGAGAATTCATACAGTGACAGACCATTTTATAGTGAACCAGCATATGGCTATCATTACATTGTTGTTGCATCCCCAAATGAAAAAGATACTTTTGCAACAATTGATACTGAACAATGGTCAAATGTTTTAGTTGTTGTTCAAGACAGATTAAGATGGCTTTACACTCAAAAGGGTGTAACATACGTTTCAATATATGCTGACCATGGGGAACTAGCAGGAAATCTAAATCCTCATCCTCATCTCAATTTATTAACATTTTCTACAATCCCACCAGTAATTGAGATAGAAGCTGAGGAATCACATAAAATTCTGAACGAAAAGGGCGTATGCCCTATGTGTCAAACAATAAATGAGGAAATTAGTGGTCCAAGGCAAATACTACAAACCGAGGGATTCATTGCATTTTCTCCTTGGGCACCTTCATATCCATACGAGTTTTGGATTTCCCCTAAAAAACACACTACAAGCTTTTCAAAAATCACTCAAAAAGAAATCAATGATTTATCGTTGATTTTAAGAGCTACATTAGGCGGCTTATCAAAAACTGTTAAAAACGTATCATACAATCTTGTTTTCCATCTTTCTCCTGAAAAGAAAAATAGCAGGCAAATCCATTGGCATATTGAAATTTATCCAATTACTAAATCTCGGTCCGGATTGGAACGAGGGTACGGAATTTTCTTAAATGATATATCTCCTGAACAAGCTGCAGAAAAACTTGGAGCAAGTTCTAGGAAAGAATTAGCTAATCTTGTTGGAATTATCTAATTTTTTGAATGGTTTATTTATCAACTAAAATCTGTTAGAATCATGGCAATTGAAAAATGGCTTGCAGTCACTAGTGTTGCTTTGTTTGCAATGTTTGCAGGTGAAATGATTTCAGTTTATAATTTTATGGCTAATGTTCCTGAAGATTTTGACTTTGCAACATCATTCACTGCTGATCCCAAAATATTGCAATTTATCTCAATAGGTGTTGCACCAGCTGGAATTTTAGCTGCAGTTGCGTTTATCATGTCAAAAAAATATGGTTCAAGAAAAATTGGTGGATTAATTATTGTTGGAGGGATAATTTTGTTATCAGGAATGTTGGTATGTTATGCCCTATTAGAAGATATTAAAGAAATTTACCTTACAGATTCAGTCAAGTTTATTCCTATTTTATTTATGGCATTATCCTTTGCCGTAATGGGAACTGGTATATACTTGGTCAAGAATATACATACGCGCCCTAAGAAAGAATACTTTTAGATGTGATCGAATCTTAATTCATTTGCAATATTTTTGAACCCTATTTTTTCATAAAATGGTTTTATCTCATCAGTACAAGCCAAAATTGTCTTGTAACAGCCCCGATTCTTTGCATATTCTAAAACATATTTTATAATTTTTTCTCCTATTTTTTTACCTTGGAATTTATTATCTACTACAACATCTTCTATATGGCCAACTATTCCACCGGCATGAATGAATTTTTGTTCAATTAGGAGAGTTGTCGCTCCAACTATTTTCCCATCTAATTCTGCAACTACTATAACATGATCAGGATTAGAGTTAATTTTATCAAAAATCTCGTTTGCTTTATTTTTGTCAATGCTGCTTGTTCGTTTTAAAGAATCTAAGGAAGTAAGAAATCCATTCCAGAGATCCTCTTTTCTTAATTCTCTTATGATTAAATTATTCATTTTTGTTTTCAGATCTTACCGAGTTTTTGAATATATTCTTGATATGCTTTTTTGTATGATAATTTATTGCCTATGTCTATGAATCCTTTTTTTGTTATGAAACTACTGATAATTCTTTTTTTATTCATCGCTTTTTTTATCATATCATCCATTCCATAGGGTATGTTTTTTGGAATTAAATTAAAAACTTCAGGCTCCATAATATAACAACCCATGTTTACATTTGCTTTTATCTCTGGTTTCTCATTCCAACTTGTAACCTTACCTGTTTTAGAAGTTTCAATAACACCATATGGTAAATTAGTTTTGTATTCGTTTAAACTCATGGTTACAAATGCTCTTTTTGCAGAATGTTGTTTTATCATATTTCTAAGACTAAAATTAAAAATTGAATCGCCATACATACAAACAAAAGTATCATCGATAAATTCTTCAGCAGTTTTAAGTTGACCTGCAGTAGCTAATGGTTTATTTGATATTGCGTACTCTATAGAGACTCCAAATCTTTGTCCATCTTCAAAATAATCCTCGATTGTTTTTCTAAGATAACTTACACACAAAACGATTGATTTGACTCCGTTTTTTCTTGTCCAATCAATCAGATGCTCCAGAATTGGTTTTTCACCTAAGGGTAACATTGGTTTTGGAAGAAATGTAGTGTATGGTTGAAGCCTAGTACCTAATCCTCCAGCAAGAATCACGGCTTTCATAAATCATATTTGATGTGTGATTATTTATGTTCAAGGATAGATCTTGATTTTAAATTATTTTTAAAATTTTTTCTATTATGTCATTTGGATTTTTTCCAAAAATTATGATCATTGGTTCTTTTCCAAAATCACCTTTATGAAAAATTATGTCTGGAGTATTTTTTAAATCCTTAATGGCTTGCTTTATTCCCCATTCTATTGATGAGCCACTACTTTTCACATTTCTAGGCTCTTGAATTCGATCATAACTTGAAATCACTAATTTTGATTTTTTGATTTTTAAGATAGTTGAGTTTTGATATTTTAGATTAATTGCAGACCTTAACTCAGGATATTTTTTACTAATTGTAAGCAGTGCAGTTGCAACATGCTTTGAACCTCCATAACTAAGATTTCCAGCCACTGTAACTTCATTTCCAGTCTTAACTATTCTTCCAGATATACCCAAAATATCATTTATTGATTTTGGGTTTTCTTTTGAATATACAAAATTTGTTTGGCATTCTGGAATATTTTTATGAATATTTTTAATTTCTACAAAGGTATCAATTGCAATTAGTAACTCTAGATTAATTCTGTCTTTTTCTTGAATATTTGTAACTGAAATTCCTTTTCCAATTTTTTCGGCATTTTTTATTGATTTGTATGTAAATTCTTTAGCAAATTTTACTGATTCCTGTATGCTTTTGTTTTTTGCAAGAGCAAAAAGCATCGCCGCTGAATAATTACAACCACTACCATGGTTATTTCTGGCAATAAAATCTCCTGAAATAGAATAATTCCGTGTATTTTCAAAAATAAAATCTGTGATCTTATTGTTTTTTCCTCTAATGCCAGTGATTACTACATTCTTTGCTCCCATTTTTTGGATGATTTTTCCAATTTTTCTAAAAGAATTTTTTGAATTGATCTTAGTTTTGGATAATATTTCTGCCTCAAATTCGTTTGGTGTTATTATTGTTGCAAGTGGGATTATGTATTTTTGAAAGTCTTTGATTGCTAATTTCTCAATTAACAATCCACCAGTAGTTGATTTTATTACCGGATCAACAACTATTGGAATTTTTGATTTCTTTAATTTTTGATAGAGAATTTTGATAATTTGAGAATTAAACACCATTCCAATTTTTATTCCATCAATTTTAAAATCTGTTAATATTGAATCTAATTGATTTCTCAGAATTTTCTGAGAAACTGGTTCAATCATTCCAAAAGTTGATGTGTTTTGACCTGTAATAGCTGTGATTACAGTCAATCCATAGACATTGAGTGAAAAAAATGTTTTGATATCGCTTTGAATTCCTGCACCTGATGAAGGATCAGATCCGCCTATGGAAAGTAAATTCATAAAATTTTGTTGTTTTCTGTACTAATCTATTTTTCTTTCAAATTAATAATTCAGTTGAGTTTTGATCGTTACCCACGATATCTATTTTATACTTGTATGAATTAATTCATCGATGGTTAGAATTCCAATAAAGCACAATTCTCCACCAGAAGTATTACAGTGTACTGTTTGTTTACTTCCCATGCAATATCAATCAATGAAAAATGGAAAATTTGTATGGCAGTGTTTCAAATGTGGAAAACAATATTTGATTTCCAAACACGGAGATGAAGATCTAGAAGAAAGTAGGAGTCCTCCTAGATGACATATGGACCATGAAATAGAACTCCTGAAATCTGTGAATCATAAGATTGGTAGTTACATTTCATTGATTTGAGCCAAAAATTGAATTAAAAGTGAAATCAGTAAAATAAAATAAAACTTTGTAAAACCACCTTGAGTCGGGGTACATCGTCACGCCCATTGTGAATAAAGTTACAGAAATCATCTCTGAGAGACGATCTTTAGAAAACAAACAGAATTTGAGTTAATCGTTTATTCTGATGACTGGGTTGCACATTCAAAAGAACAAAAACTATCTTTAATACTGTTAAATTCTCTACCACAATGAATGCATTCTCTATTTGCTCTCATACAGTAAACTAGTAATTCTTGCATAAAAAAGTAGATCAAATTTATCAATATAAGGCTAAGAAAATTTATCCATCAATTCGTTTGACGAGTTCACGATTGTTTAAATCAGGCAAAAGGATAGATAGTGTTAATGGCTACTCAGATGACCTCTGCTAGACGTGGGATTGCTACTGATGAAATGAAACAAGTAGCAAAAGATGAAGATGTTTCACTAGAGTGGTTAATCCCAAAGATTGCACGTGGTTCAATAATAATTCCAAGTAATAATATCAGACCACAAAAAATTCATAATGTTGGGATTGGTAAAGGTCTTAAAACTAAAGTCAATGTAAACATAGGAACTTCAACTCTAAATGTAAATTTAGAAGAAGAAATCGAAAAGGCAAAAATCGCAGTAAAATACCATGCAGATACAATGATGGATCTCAGTGATGGGGGAGATGTTAAAATGATTAGACAAACCCTAATGCAATCAGCTCCAATTACATTTGGGACCGTGCCAATTTATGAGGCATACAATTATGGTGTAGAAGTTCACAAAAACCCTTTGAATTTAACTGAGGATGATTATCTTAACGCATTTGAAAATAATGCAAAAGATGGTGTTGATTACACTACAATCCATTGTGGAATTACAAAAGAAATTGCCAAAAGAATTCTTAAAGTTCAGAGATATGGAGGAGTCGTAAGTAAGGGAGGAACTATTACTGCTGCATGGATGTTAAAACATGATAAAGAAAATCCTTACTTGACTCATTATGATTATTTAATTGAGATTGCCAAAAAATATGATGTGACATTTAGTCTTGGAGATGCACTCAGACCAGGTTCAATTTTGGATTCACATGATGAACTTCAAGTTCAAGAGATGATCAATATTTCACAATTGACAAAACGTGCTCATAAACAAGATATTCAAGTAATGGTTGAAGGTCCCGGACATGTTCCATTAAACGAAGTTGCAGCTAACGTGAGATTAGCCAAATCATTAATTGGCGATGTTCCCTATTATGTACTTGGGCCTTTAGTTACAGACATTGCATCAGGTCATGATCATATTGCAAGTGCAATTGGTGCTGCAGTTTCTGCAAGTGAAGGTGTTGATCTTTTATGTTATCTTACTCCTTCTGAACATCTCTCTTTACCAAATGCTGAGGATGTCAAAGCAGGATTAATTGCATATAGAATTGCAGCTCATGCAGGTGATCTTGTTAAAATTCGTGATAAAGTGATAAAATGGGATATTGAAATGACTGAAGCAAGACGTACTTTGGATTGGGAAAAACAACTAGCATTATCCATAGATCCTGAAGAAGCTGCAAAAATCCATAGTAGAACTGGGCAACATCCTGGAAACAATGTTCCTTGTACTATGTGTGGCGGTGCTTGTGTGTACATGATGCTTCCACAGCAGAAAAAATATGAAAAAGAAAAAGAAAAAGAAAATTTACAACAAATTGAATAATACTTTCTGAAGGCTAGGTACAGTTTCATAATCTTTCAACTCTTCTACTTTAATCCATTTAAAATCCGAATTTTCCCAATTGAGTATAATTGTTGAATTATGTGATTCAAACAAAAATGAGAATATCTCCCACTCGTGATTGATGTATTGTGGTGAGTTTACTCTCATTACTTCTGCTGATTTAACTAGTGTGATTTGATCATCTTTAAGTCCAACTTCTTCAAAAATTTCAATTTTAGCTCTTTGTAATGGTTCTTCATTTTTTTCTATTATTCCACTAATTCCTGCCCATAATCCTTTCATAGTTTTTACTTTATTACTTCTTTTGAGAATCAATAATAGATCATCATTTTTAATAAAAGATGTAACTATCTTTGTTGAACGCATATCTGTTATTTTTCAACAGTTTTTACCATTTTTGATAGTTTTTTGTATGATTCATTTATGTCCTTATGCTTGGCAAGTCTTTCTTGACATTCTTTGATATAATCTATCACTTCCTCTGTCTTTGACTCTTGAATTGAAGTAAGTAACCTACCAATATCTTTCCACAATTCCTCGGCAACTCTACGAATCTCAGGGTTTGCAATAATTGTCTCTATTAGTTCTGGAGATTCAGTCATTATGCTCTCTGCCAATATTTTCTGAACTCTAAAAGTGGTTCCGGACATTTTCTCTGTAAGTAACATTTTTTCATCCTTTGATAGGATGTTTGCAAAAACCAAATTCATTAAATGGGTTAATCCTAAAATGACTGCAATTTTTTTATCATGTTCTGCAGCATCGATTGTAACAAAATTAGCTCCTTCAAAAAGCGTTTTTGCCATCGCTAGTTCTTTTTTAGCATCTTTGATTGGAACTGAAATTATATTTTGTCCTTTAATCGTTTTAATGCCTGGGCCAAACATTGGATGAATACAAATTGGATTAATTTTAGATGGCATTTTTGATAACGAAGTAACTACTTTTGATTTTTCAGATGATATTTCAATAAGATATGTGTCTCGTTTCATCTCCTTTGCAATTAATCTAATAATTTCAGGGGTTCTCCTAGTAGGAGTACATAAAACAACATAATCTGATTTTAAAATTCCGCCTACAAGAGATTCTGCAACTTTAATATCTTTTCCAACTACTTTATTTTCTGAATCATAACCTGTAACCTCAAAACCTTTACTTGTAAAATATTTTGCAAACCATTGGCCCATTTGACCTCCTGCACCTATAACTGTAACTTTTTTCATTTACTTTCACTCATGATATTACTTAGTGTATTCATTCCCTCAATTAGTATTTTTTCGTCTTGACATGCAGATATTCTTATGAAATTTTTATAATTTCCAAATCCATCTCCAGGTGCCACTGCCAGTCCCCTTTCTAAGGCACTGTTAGCAAATCGGACTCCATCAAATTCTTCTTGATTAACTCTTGCAAAAAGATACAACCCTCCATCTGGGATCATAAAGTCTAGTCCTATTTCTTTTGCTTTTTGTACCAATACATCAAGTCTGTTTTTCACAGTATTAGAATTGTTGGATATGTCTGCATCTAGAGCTTTCATAGCAATGTATTGTATAGGTTCTGAGACATTTGTTAGGCACAAAGCCTCTAATTTTGCCATTTTTTCAATGATTTTTGAATTTGCAATGGCATATCCTACTCTAAATCCTGTCATGGCATGAGATTTTGAGAATGAACGTGTGACTATACTTTTCTCATAATTATAATTTAGGATACTTTTCCAACTATTTGTTGAATATTCTGAATAAATCTCATCACTCAATATGTAAAGATCATTTTTTCTAGCTAATTCTACTATGGTGTCTTGAACTGTTTCATTTAGAATTTTACCTGTAGGATTATTTGGATAATTCAATACAATCATTTTTGTATTTGAATTGATTAAATTTTTGATTTGTTCCACTGATGGTTCCCACTTGTCTTCCAAAGTTGTATTGATTGTTCTTACTTTAACTCCTGAATTTAATGCACAGTCTTTGTAAGCTGGCCATGCAGGTTCAATTACAATCATTTCATCTCCAGGATTAAGAAGGGTTGTAATTGCAGTAAAAACTGAGAATCGTGCTCCAGGACTAACGATAATGTTGTCTTGTGTGACTTTTACATTGAATTTCTTATAAATATGGTTTGATAATGCTTCTCTAAATACAGGCATTCCTTTTGATGAGCCATACTTTAGAAATCCTTTGTTGAAAACTTCTTCTAATGCAATCTTTACAATTGGTGGCGGTGGAAAATCTGGTTCCCCTACTTCCATATGAATAATTTTTTTACCTTGTTCTTCAAGTAATTTTGCTTTTAAGAAAATAGATAGATGTGTCTGCTTATCTGATGACTGTACCTTCACAGATTCATTTAACAGAAAATTAAGAAATTTTGTAGCAATTGTTTCATCTAATCCTATGTTTTTACATAATGTTATTACCTTTTCACGTAAATTACTTTCTCGTAATTCATCTGTCACTCCCTTGCCGATATTCTTTTTGACTTGTCCTATTTCTTTTGCAATATCAGTTCTAGTTTTTAGTAATCCTATCATTTGAAGCGTTATATCATCCATTTTATTCCTAAGATCGTTTATGTCTGACATTTTCTTATAATGTAGGTTTGATTGTCCCTGCTAGCAGTGCATGATCTGCAATAGTTAAAGATACAAGCGAATCCACTACAGGAGGAGCTCTTGGCACTACACAAGGATCATGTCGTCCTTTAACCTGAAGATTAGTTTCTTTTTTTGTTTTGATATCTACAGTTTTTTGTTTTTGAGCAATTGATGATGCTGGTTTGAATGCAATTCTCATTGTTATTGGCATACCATTTGAAATGCCACCCAAAATTCCACCTGATCTGTTTGTTTCTGTTACTATTTTTCCTTTTTTGATGGTATACAAATCATTATTTTGAGAACCGTATAATTCTGAACCTTTGAATCCTGAACCAAATTCAATTCCTTTTACTGATGGAATAGAAAAAATTGCTTTACTCAAATCTGATTCTAATGAACTAAAAATTGGTTCTCCTAATCCTGTTGGAACATTTGTTGTAATTGATTCTATAATTCCTCCAAGCGAATCTCCTTTTTTCCTTGCATCAAGAATACTTGCCCTCATATTTTTTGCAGTATTATCTTCAGGACATCTAACTTCATTTTTGTAAATGGAATTAAACATTTTTTCATTAAATTCTTTTTCCATCTTTATTTTTCCAATTTGTGATGTGCAAGAGTGTGTTGTGATACCTAAGGTTACTTTGAGTAGTTTTCTGGCAATTGCCCCGCCCATAACATGGGTTGCAGTTAATCTTCCTGAGAATCTTCCACCGCCTCTATAATCATTGTAGTGATTATATTTTATCATGGCAGGGTAATCTGAATGTCCTGGTCTTAGTTTTGTTTTCAAATTTTCATAATCTTTTGATTTTTGATCACTATTCCAAATCACCATAGTAATTGGGGCCCCTGTAGTATAACCTCTAAACACGCCTGAGATAATTTCTACAATATCGCCCTCTTTTCTTTGAGTTGAGATTAAATTTTGCCCTGGTTTCCTAAGATCTAGCATTTTTTGAATATCTTCTTCATCAATTTCCAATCCTGCAGGACATCCGTCTAAAACTGCACCAATTGATTTCCCATGACTTTCTCCAAAACTTGTTAAAACAAGACGCTGGCCAATAGAACTTCCCGGCAACATACTATCAAAGCTAAATGATGCTTATAATTCCTCATTCTGAATTTTTTTAATGGTTTTATTCTGATCCACACATATTCCTAAGAATTTATAATCAGTTGTTAATATTTACAAATTAATAGGCAATAATACGAAATATTCTCATTATATTCTTAAATAATAGAATAACATATACAATACATGCAAAAACATGTAAATTATAAAGCATGATTTGCGCGGCTCTGCGAAAAAGACATGTTATCTGCACGAAAGTGCAGTGAGTGAAGAGAATGCTTTTCACTCTATACAGAGTCGCGCCTTTTACATTTAGAATTATTTTTTAGAAAGTTCTATTCTAATAATTGGATTTTTGCACCTAGACGTTTCATCTCTTCAACAAAATTTGGATATGACACTTTGACTGATTCTGGGTCTGTGATGGTGCAATTACCAACATACATTCCTGCGATACAAAATGCCATAAATAACCGGTGGTCATTTTCTGCATTCAATTCTGCACTACTCAATTCTTCTGATGGCTCTAAAATCATACCATCTACATTCTCTTGAATTCTAATTCCTAATTTTACCATCTCTCTTGTGATGATTGCGATTCTGTCTGTTTCTTTTAATCTTGCATGTTTGACATTAATTATTTCAATTGGTTTTAGTGATTTTAGTGCTAGTATAGACAAGGGTGGAAGAAGATCAGGGGAATTACTCAAATCAAATTTACCACCGTTTAATTTTTCAGGAGATTTAATTTTTATTTCATCATTATCAATTATTACTGAAACTCCCAATTGCTCTAAAATATCTATAAACACTTCATCACCTTGAGGTAAATTCCCAATACTTCCTTTAATTATAACTTCTTGACCATTTAACACATTAGCTGAAAGAAGAAGTGCTAAACTTGAAAAATCAATTGGAATTGTGAATGCAGTTTCTTTGTAAATCTGTGGCGAGATATTATATCTTTTGTAAGGAATTAATGTTTGCACTGACACACCAAATGTTCTCATTACTGCAATTGTTGCATCAAGATAGGGTTTCGATACCAAGTTTCCTTCAATTATTAAATTAATTCCTTTTTCAGTTAGTGGAGCACAAATTAAAAGTGAGGATATGAATTGACTAGAGAAATTTCCTGGAATGGTGACATCTCCTCCTGAAATTTTTCCTTTAATTTTGATTGGGGGTTTTCCATCTGAGGATTGACACTGTGCACCCATACTTGATAATGCATCTAGAAGAGATTGCATTGGTCTTTTTTGAAGACTAGAATCTCCAGTGAGTGTGATTTCATCTGAAAATAAACTTGCTATGCCTGCAGCAATTCTAATTGTGGTACCTGAATTTTCTGCATTTATTTCAGATACATGTGTTCCTATTTTTATTGGGTTTTTGACAATTATAGATGAATTTTCCATCTCAAACTTGGCTCCAAATTTTTTACATGCCTCAATTGTTGCAATGGTGTCTGCTGAAAGTAATATGTTATCTACCCTGCTATTTTTTCCTGCAAGTGATGCAAGAAAAATTGCTCTGTGGGTATAACTTTTATTTGCTGGACACAAAATTGTTCCAGAAATTTTTGATTTTTCAACTTTACACTTCATGGACTTCTGCCTTTTCGTTATTAATTTTTGAAACTATTATGTTGCCTTCCAACACTGAGAATATTTTTTTTATTGCTACTTCATTTTCTTTTTTAACTACTGCTGCAATAGATGGTCCATTACCTGAAACAGATGCTGCCAGTGCACCTTTTTCAATTAAATCTGTAATTATTTTAGGATTTGAATTTAAAATTGATGCTGTTGCAAGTCCATTAATTGTCATAGATTCCCAGTAGTTTGCCTTTCTTGCTAATTCCCATGCCACTGCAAAAACAGATGATAAAATTTTTAATTTTTTTAAATTTCCTCTTTTTCTATTTTTTGGAATAAATATAACTGCAACTAAATTTGATGGTCCTTTCTCAAAATGAATTCTTTTTTTCTTTGCATTATCTGTTACATTAAATCCTCCATAATAACAAGAACATGCATCATCATATGCTCCTGTAATACTTACTTTGGATTCTATTGATGCATCAACTCCTGCAAGTAGTATTTGTTGATCAGTAAGTTTTGGTTTGAATATTTTTGCACATGCTAGAGCAATTGCCGAAGAAATCGCACTTGAACTTTTAAGACCATATCCAGTTGGAATTTCGGAATCAAGAGTAATCATAATCTTATTTTGCTCTAAATCTTTTTTTGAGACTATCTTTTCAACTGTTTTGTTAATCAGACGAGAACTAAGACTTTGGTTTTCAGATTGAATAACAATTCCCTTACCTTGTGTGCTTTCAACTGTTGCTTCTACTTTTAAGGAAATCCCTAACGTTGCACCTTTTTGATTTGCAATCGCATTTACAAGTGAAATTGCCCCATGGACTGTAGCTTTTGCCTTTGCCATCAAAATCCTCCTAGAAGTGCTCTTTTCATGGCATTATAAGGTGCTTCTATGCCATGCCAAATCTCAAATGCTCTGATTGCCTGACCTAATAACATTTCATAGCCAAAAATTATGATTGCGTTTTTTTCTTTTGCTTTTTTGATAAAATCTGTATTAATTGGCATGTATACTATATCATACACAATTGTCTTCTCGTTAATTCCGTCGAGTGGTATGATGCTTGATTCGTTTTTCAGACCTATTGACGTTGCATTAACTATAATGTCATACTCTTTTCCTATGTTTTTGACTTGCTCAATTTTAATTGCATTGGCATTCAAACCAATTTGTTCTGAAAACTTTACAAGCTTTTCTGCATTTTCTAATGTTCTATTTGTAATTGTAATGCTTTTAGCTTTTTCTTTGGAAAATCCTGCAACAATTGCTCTTGCTGCTCCACCGGCTCCAATAAGAAGAACTTTTTTGTTTATTATATCTAATTTTTTTTTCTTAAATGGATCTAAGAATCCATCCATATCTGTGTTGTATCCTTTAAGAATTCCATCCTTATTTGTAACTGTGTTAACAGCCCCAATCAAACTACAAGATTCATCAGTTTTATCCAAATACTTCATCATCTCTACTTTATGTGGTATGGTGACATTGAATCCATCAATCTTGATTTTTTTTAATCCTTCAATTCCTTCTTCTAATTCTCCCTTTGGAATTCTATATGCAATGTATGACGAATCTAAATTTAATTCTCTAAATGCCGCACTATGAATATTTGGAGATAATGAATGATCAATAGGGTCTCCAATTACTGCAAATGATTTTCCCATTATTGTCTTCAAAGATATGATTGATTTAAACTCTCAACTGCTGTTTTAATTTTTTTTTAAATTTATAATTTTTTTAATTTCATCAACACTAAACTGTCCTGGTGCTACTGCTTTACCTAATGAGACATATGTGTAGGGGCTACCTAAATACAGGCATAAAATTCGTGAAATTCTGCCCAAATCACCCATTGCAAATGCGATTAAATTATTCTTCCCTTTTTTACTGTAAAGTTCTAGCATTCGGGTAGAGTCATCTGTTGATTTTGCAGTAGACACAATTTTGAGATTGGATGAAAACTTGCTCATTTGATTCATTTTATTTTTTAGTTCGATGGTACTTGGTGTTTTCTTAAAATCATGCCAGGATACAAGTAATTTTGTATTTGTATCTTTTAGATATTTTACTAATAATGAGTTCTTTCTTAGAGTGTTAAATTCAATATCTAGCAAGTATGGGGTATATTCTGCGATTAATTTTAAGATTGAAATTCTTTCTTTTTCACTACCTGTGAATTTTCCGCCTTCTGTTTTTGGCCTTAATGTGCATACAATTCTATTTAGATCTTTTTTGATCATATCTATTGTTTCAGGTATTTGTTCTGCCTTTAAAAAATCAAATCTAACTTCAACAAAATCGGATTTTGTTAGCGCAGTCTTTAATGTTTTTTTGATTTTATTTGGTGTTTCCTCTACAATAGACACACATGTTTTGTACTTCATGTTATTTTTCTAGAATGTATTCATCAGACACTTCCATTCCAAAATGTCTGCCAGTTGCTGGCTTTGCATGTACCATAACGGTGTCTCCTTTTTTTAGATGCGTTACAGATACTAGTTGTCCATTTGGTCTTACAAATCTAATTGTTTCAGCATCCTGTGCTATTATGCCGCCTATTTCTCCTCCAACAGAAGCTTTGATCATTAGCATTGGTCTTCTTTCTATTTTTGATCTTCCTACAGTAGCTCTTCTTGCTTTTCCTTTAGAATTGAGAATTAATACTTCAGAACCTGTTTCAACCTCTGAGAGATAGTTGGTTGTTCCATCAGGTGAAAGAGTATAGCAATGAACTGCTCCTGCATTAACTCTAAATGGTCTTGGTGACGTAAATGAAGATCCTACTGATTCATTATGAACTAGAAACAAAAAGTTTGATCTGCTACCAATTAACATACCTTCTCCTTTATGGAGTATTGATGCCGTATCTACACACACGCGCTCTCCGTCTCCTACCTCTTTGATTTCAATAATCTTAGCAGGTTTCATCTCAAAACTTCTAGTTCCAAGATACACCATAGCCTCTCTCACTTCAGTAATTGACGATGTGCTGAAAATTACTCCGTCTACTCCCACTTCTAAGATTGAAAACATTTTTCTCACTTCCTCAGGGGTTCTAGCTATTGCAAAAATTTTGGTGTGTATTTTATGTAGTTTAGCAATAATGTTTTCCAAAGGAATGATTTTCCAATCTTTCACTTCTACAATAACAAAATCTAATCCTTGTTTGGCATTAGATAAGATATTCTCAATATCTAAGTTTGATAATACTTGGAATTTTCTTCCAACCTTCTTACGTTTTGGTTTAACACTACCTTCTTTTTCCAGTACAACATAATTTGATGAATTTGATGGAAAGACTGTTTGAAGTTTAGTTTTTACTTTGGTTAGTTTTTTTGGGTCAAGGTACACCATTTGGATTCCCTCTTCTTCTAATTGAACAATAAATTTGGATAGTTGTGCTTGACTCACTTTAGGTAAAATTATTAATTCTCTTGTTTTACTCAATTTTCTTCAATGCTTCCTTTGCGGTTCCTTTTCTGAAAATTATTTCAGATAATGCTTCTACCATTTTTTCAGGTGTTTTATGTGCAAAGATATTCCTGCCATATGTGACTCCTTTAGCTCCTGCAGTCATGACATCCTCAGTCATTTGAAGAATATCTAAATCTGTTTTTGCTTTTGGTCCGCCTGCAATTACAATTGGGACAGGTGTACTTTTTACAATTTTAGCAAAAGAGTCAATATCTCCTGTGTATAATGTTTTGATAATATCGGCACCACATTCTGCTCCAATTCTTGAAACATGTCCTACAATTTCCGGATCATGTGGATCTTTGATGTTTTCACCTCTTGGATACATCATTGCTAAAAGAGGCATTCCCCATTTGTGGCATTGATCTGCAGTCATCCCAAGTTGTTCTAACATCTCAGGTTCTTCCTTACCCCCAATGTTGATGTGGAGTGAAATTCCATCTGCACCCATTGCAACTGCTTCTTTAACAGTGCCTGTTAGCATTTTTCTATTAGGTGATAGTGATAATGATGTACTACTTGAAAGATGAACTAGAATTCCAATTTTAGTTGGTCTAGATAATGCTTTGAGTATTCCTTTATTGATTATAACACTTGTTAAACCACGACCTTCACATTTGTAAATAGTCGATGTTGGATCTTCAAGTCCTTTGATTGGGCCATTTGAAATTCCATGATCCATTGGGATACACAGCATTCTTCCTTTCCTGAGAATTCGATTAAGTCGGATTTGGTTACCAGATACCATGGATTGTCTGGATTTTGCGCCCTACTTAAAAATAACGTGCTCTGAGGTTAGACCTATTAAAGTTCAAACACATCAATCACAATCAAAAATCACGTATTCTCGCTTAAAATAATTCATTTAGATTTTTGTATGACTGTATTTTTCCTTTCATAAAGATAGTTTGATATTTAGGTATGCACTCCATTTTGAGATATATGGCAACCAAATCTAAAACCAAATCTACCACCAAATCTAAACCAAAGGCCAAGAAACCAAAAGCTAGTAAAAAAGTAAAAGCCAAGACTGAGTCCTATGACGATCTGTACAAAAAAATTACTGATCTGGAATCAAAAATCAATGATATTGAAAAAACAATGCCTTGATTATTCTTTGTACGTACACTTCAATTAGATCGGCAAAGTCTTGATTATCTGATGATGATGTATTTAGATCATGATTTATCAATAATGTTAGATTCATTTGGACACAGATGATTTCAACTCACAAAAAATATCTAATACCTAACAAGAGGCACAAAAGCTGCTGAAGAAGTTTAGCAAAAAAACCAACATAAAAACTAGCAGGAAACAAACCTAAACAAAAGTTCATTTGCTTGAAATCTAATCTGATTCGATATTCAATGAAATTAAAAATCATATCTGAAAAACGTTGATCTAACATCGATTTAGGGGGAGAGGCGTTCTAAAATTATCTTAGTCATAGGTCTAAATCATAAGAATACATCTAAACAGATCTTATTTCTATCTATTTTGCGATTTTTTTGTACTTCCTCTTTGTCGCCGAATCGATTCTACTAAAATGTCTTCCATTAGTGACAAATACAATTCGTTTGGCTTGCAGGTTTGATTATGAGATAATAGTTTCTCACAATATTTCCTTTCCTCTAGGGTCAATTGTGAAGAACAAGAATAATTTTTCTCAATTGCCAAATCATACAAAAACAGATAATATTCTTTTATGACCTCTTTGTCTCTCAAATCTTGCATGATCATTTTGTATCATGATATTATCACATGCAAACTATTTGGATTCTACCACACCTTTTCATCTGTCAAAGTTCATGATTTGAATTTTTTAACAATTTTGGTTCAATTTTTGAACACTTGGTAGTATCTTTACACATAGTAATCCCATGACATGACAATGACAGAACCACTCACGCAGCAAAATAAAGAAATACTCATAGATGCAGTGGATAAACAGATCCTAAACCTGCTAATTGCAAACGCAAGAGACTCTACTAGAACAATTGTAAAAAAACTTGCAGGAATGGGGACAAAAATGTCTGAGCGTGGAATAGGTAAAAGAATTGCAAGACTCGAAAAATTGGGGGTAATTCATGGTTACACTACCATGGTAGATCTACATCAGGTCAACATGTCGATTTTACGTCTGATTACAATAAAATTCACATCTTCAAAAGACTATGTAACAAGATTGGCAGAGATGAAAGATCATCTTGCAAATGCCCCATACTGTGACTTTTCGGCAAGAACCAACGGTAACATAGACTGGATTGAATTGAAATTCTTTAACAATCATGAACAAGCAAAACAAGAAGAAGATTTGTATCGTGCATGGTTTGGAGATATAATAGAAGATTATAGGTCGTATGATCTTGACATACATAAGATGGGTTGGCAATTATTTGACGAGAATGACTTTGATAGATTTATCAAAAATACTTGTAAAAAAGAGGGAACAGAGATACACCCAAACATAACAAACGAAAAATCTAAAAAATAATCTTGAATGCAAATAATTTGATTGCATAGAATCAGTACATCACATTTGATTAACTGAGAATAAAAAATTTTTACATTCACGAATAAGGTATAATCTAGGCATTAGTATTCAGAAGATAGATTATTTCGTGAATAACTTACTCAATTTTTGAATAAAATTAATCTAAAAAGTTAGATCTATCTCAAATACGTTTGACACCGTACTTTCAATATGAGCACATACAACATACAAACAGTACATCATCCAAGAACACAAAAACAAAACTTGGACTAAAGGAATGAGTGATACATATCACATGGGCCAGATGAACGTAAACATTTGAATTATAATTTAGAGAAACCTAATTCTCTAACCTCAAAAAACCATTTCAAGAAATGGGTAAAAAATTTCTATTGTAAAAATTTTGGTAATTTTTTAATTAAACTTGCAATTGCTATTCTACCTGGGCCTATCGCCACTATTGAGAATACTGCTACAAGCATCACAAGATCCCATTCCCAACCTCCCTGGGATACAAAGAATCCATTTTCCCATCTAACATGAAATATTGCACCCAATAAAATTATAGAAAATACTACCCCAGCAATTCTAGTAAAAATTCCTGTAATTAGAAACACTCCTCCAATAAACTCCGTTAATGCAATTGGAAGTTGTAATTCTGGAGGTACTCCTATTCCTACTAACCATTCTTGCCAAGTAGGATCAAATTTCTTTAAACTGTGAACAATAAATATCGCACCAATTGAAGCACGAATTCCCCAATGAGTGATATCATGTAAGATGTTTTCATTCATCTTGATTTCAGTTAGCATTTTAAATTAAATTGAAAAATTTTCTTAAAAAGATTTATCCACTTTACATAGATTAATCTGAAATGAATTTGGTGGTTTTCTTAAATATATTTATGAATTATTAAAACTATGGGACAAGTCTGTACTGGATTGTGTAGTAGATTCAAACCTACTGGATTTAGAAATAATTTACGATACAAAATTGGTCAAAAGTGGTGTTCACTTTGTGCATTATTTTTCATGACTCAACAAAATACTTGTCCATGTTGTAAAACTAGATTAAGATCTAGTCCAAGGAGTAAAAAGGATGAAATGCAAAGAATGTAATCACGAAAAAGGAAAATGCGAGTGTCTCTGTTGCTGTTCTATTTCACAAATTGGATGCATATATTGCATTTTACCAGTTTTTGGATATCGACAAATTAAAAAAATTATTAGAAAAATTAAAGATCCTGTTTAAGTCCATTAATTTTTATGCAAATTTGATTTCTTTATTTTCATTTTTAATTTGAATGTGTAAGGATTGCAAACGCAAAAACTATTATCACTAATACATAAGATAGAACGTGATTGTGTTTTACACTGAAATTTATGATCTTAGAAATTAGGCGCACTTTATATTGAATCTTCACAAAATACACACGGCTACAAGACGCAAAAATTCATGAAATTTACAGAACATATAGAATACACAAAAAATAGAAATCACATAATAAATAATTTGAATCTTTTATCCATACAAAGATAAATAATTTGATTCAATGAAGCCCATGGTTTTTGTAATGTTTTTAGACGTTAGTCTAATAGACAACAGAATAAATTCACATGTGGTTTTAATAGAGAAAACAAATAACAGTATGACATGCCAAAAAGAGTAACCATAATGCTTGATGATGATTTGGTATCTAAGCTTCGAAAGATTCAGGCAGAACAAATCAAAAAATCAGAAGGCAGTATAAGTTTCACACATGTAATCAATGAAATGCTTAGAAAAGAACTGAAAGGCTAAACCAAGTATTTTGTGTCAATATCTTGTAATTTCTATCTATGAGTATTAGAGAGTATGTGGCAATATCTTGTAATTTCTATCTATGAGTATTAGAGAGTATGTGTCAATATCTTGTAATTTCTATCTATGAGTATTAGAGAGTATGTGGCAATCTCTAAAAAAGTTGGACTATAAATTCTAAGTTCTCAATCGTATTTTAAAAGATAGCAGTATTGATTATTCATCTTAATGGAGGTTTGTGCAAGACTAGAATATGTGGACTGGGAATTTAGCGGGGTTTTTAAGCCTAATGCTATTCTTATGACAAATATTTTTTGAGTTTAGATAAGATGAATCGCAGGGTAGCATACTTATAAAAAAAATAACATGGATCGATAAGATCATATTTCTTATGGATCTAGCCCAAATCCTTTGTTTTGTTTAATTTTTTTTGTTTCTTTTTTCTACCAAGAGTTAAATAGAAATTCTAAAGGATGAAGATCACTTGAGTCAAACTACTGAACAGATACAAAAAAGTGATATCAAAGATATTTTAGAAAATTCTCTTAAGGGAAAAAGACCTGAACCTGAAGACTGTCTAAGACTTTTAGAGTCTAACGATGTTCACCTTATGGGTCTTGTTTCGGGGCATCTTACAAGAAAGCAGTTTGGCAAAAAGGCATCATTTGTAAACAACATTATTTTGAATTATACCAATGTCTGCATCACTGATTGTAAGTTTTGTGCATTTTATAGATCTCCTGGTGCTGAAGATTCCTATACTTTAACTCTTGATCAGATTGAATCTAGAGTAAAAACTGCATATGACATGTTTAAGATCCGACAAGTTTTGATTCAGGGCGGACATAATCCAAATTTGAAGATTGAATATTATGAAAATGCATTTAGAATGATTCGTAAGAAATTTCCGGAAGTTGGAGTTCATGGTTTATCAACGTCAGAAATTGACATGATTGCAAAAGTTGAAAAATCATCTACAAAAGAAATTTTATCTAGATTAAAAGATGCAGGTCTACAATCAATTCCAGGTGCAGGAGCTGAGATATTAACTGACTCTGTTAAAGAAATTATCAGTCCAAAGAAAATTTCCAGTGATGCTTGGATTAAAATTATGGATGAAGCACATTTCCTTGGAATTCCATCTTCTGCAACAATGATGTATGGTCATGTTGAAAACAATAATGATATTGTTGAACATTTTTACAAACTTGTAAGACTTCAAGAAAAAACTAAAGGATTCATGGCATTCATTCCATGGAATTTTGAACCAAACAACACTTTGATGCATGAAGAAGGAATTGTTGAATATGGAACAGGTGGAATCCAATTATTGAAAATGATTGCAATATCTAGATTGGTTTTTGATGGATTAATCCCACACATTCAATCTTCATGGCTAACTAATGGTGTAGGTATGGCTCAATTAGCATTACAATATGGAGCAGATGATTTTGGCGGGACTCTTATTGGCGAAGAAGTTGTTTCATGTACAGGAGCACGTTCCACTGAACTTACGGACAAAATAATCATAGATGCAATTCATCAAATTGGCTACCAAGTAGAAGAGAGGGATAACTTTTACAATCATGTTGCCGTCTATAATCCATAATCTGACCATTTAGAATCTACTAAGTTCTTTGTTTTATCATCAACCTTGACTATTTTTTGAATTTCTCTCTCATATCCCTCTTCTTTTGTTTTTTGGGTTGCATCAATTCCCATCTTAGAACCTAGATTTACAAATGGTGATGCAGGATCGAGTGTATCTGTAGGAGTGTTGTTAATGATGAGAGTATCTCGTGACGGATCTGCCCTTGTAGTAATAGCCCAGATCACATCATTGATATCGTGAACGTTGATGTCTTCATCTACGACTACAAACATCTTTGTTAATGAAAGTTGTCCCATACCCCATAAACCCATCATTACTTTTTTTGCTTGACCTGGATATCTTTTTTTGATCGATATGATGGCAAATCCTTGGAACCATCCTGCGGCTGGCATACTAAAGTCAATTACCTCTGGATGGAACATTTGGATTAGTGGTAAAAATGAACGTTCAATTACTTTTCCAATGTATGCATCTTCAAGAATAGGTTTTCCAACTACCGTTGTAACATACACTGGTTTTTTTCTGCGCATAATTCCAGTTAATGTGAATGTTGGGTATGGTTCGATTGGTGTGTAATATCCTGTATGATCTCCAAAAGGTCCTTCATCCCTAATATCCACTGGGTCCACATACCCTTCTAAAACAATTTCTGCATTTGCAGGAACATCCAAATCAATTGTTTTACATTTTACAGTCTTAATTCCTTCTTTTCTTGTAATCCCTGCAAACAAGTACTTATCCAATCCTTCAGGTACTGGCGCAATTGATGAAAATATTGTTGCAGGATCACCTCCAATGATTATGGCTGCTGGAATTTTTTCACCTTTGTCTTTTGAAATATCGCTGTGATGAGCTCCTCTCTTATGTTTTTGCCAATGCATTAATGCATGTGTTTTATCAATTATTTGTATTCTATATACTCCTAGATTTCTTACTCCTGTTTCAGGATGTTTGGTTGCAACTAATCCCAGAGTAATGAATCTACCTGCGTCATGTGGCCAGGATTTTAGAATTGGTATATTATCAAATGTTGCATCATTTGATGTTATTTCAGTTACTGGTCCACTTGTTTCTGATTTTGGAAATGATGCAGTCATCTTTGAAAGTTCTGGGAGTTTTTTAATTTTATTTAGTAATCCTGAGGGAATATCCATTTTTGTCATATCTACAATACGTTTACCTATTTCTGTAAAATCTGTCATTTCCAACCCAATCTCCAATCGCCTCACAGATCCAAATGCATTTCCTAATACTGGCATGTCATATCCTTTTACATTTTGGAAAAGAATTGCAGGACCGTTAGAATACATTCCTCTTCTTAATATTTCTGCAATTTCTAAATCAGAGTCAACCTCAGTTTCCACTCTCTTTAATTCTCCATATTTTTCAAGTTCTGTGATGAATCCATGTATGTCTTCTATTGTCACAAATCATCTGAAGTCCGTTCAAGTATAAGCTTAACTCGTTTTCAAGAAAAACATATTTTATTAAAATTCTTTTAAGAACTGTTTTTTAATTATTATTTTAAACCAAAAGCAATAGTGACAAATACAAAATGTGCAGTTTGTAATGGAAATGGAATTATAGAATTACTTGGTTCTGAATGTCCTTTTTGTAATGGAACTGGAGAACCAAATAAATCTGCTAAATCATATTTTAAATCCCACATCTGCCAGTGTGTTTTGCTTGATAGAAAAAGATGTCCTTTGTGTGGAAAGCGATGTCATCATGATACTCCCAATAAACCTAAAATTCTATTAAATTCAGAATAGTCTACATTGGTGGTAGTTCAGTTTTTTTATCATGTCCACCTGAACCAAATTTACAATAAAAACATAATTCTGATTCCATATATTTTAACTGTTCAATTTGAATTGCCCCAAGTTTTAGAGCAATCTTTGTAAGAATTTTGTATTTTAATGGCATCGCAGGGATCACTTCTTCTAGGTAAACTTTGTAATGATCTGGACAAAACTTGAGAGTGACCTTTGATGGTTCTTTGCCTTTTTGATTTACTTGTTTTGTAAAATTGATCTGTTCTCTAATGTATTCATGTTTTGGACATGGACAATCTTTCCCTCCAGGATGTTTGTAAGCTGGTATATTCTTCCAATCAAACTCAGGGTATTCTTTTTCAAAATCATCCATAAACAGAGTATGTTATTTATGCATATAAAACTTGATCAAGACTAATTGTGGTAATCAACCCAAATGTACATAAACCCCGGATTATTCAAACAGACTATGGCAGCTGCTAAAAAGCTAGGAAAACAAGATCTTGAAGACAAGATTGCCAAATTAGAAGCAAAATTAAGTGAACTTTCTACTAAGTTAGAGGAAAAGCCAGCTGAGGTAAAGCCAGCTGAGGTAAAGCCAGCTGAGGTAAAGCC
>JAOTWS010000007.1 GCA_029862745.1 Nitrosopumilus sp.
ATACACTCACTACACAGTATCAATTCCCAGATACTGACGGTGATGGAATTGAAGATAGATGGGACTCATGCATTAATGAGCCTGAAAACTATAATGATTATCTAGATAAAGATGGCTGTCCAGATGTTGAAGGAACAACGGGAGGTAATATGCTTGATGCTGATTATGATGGTATAGCAGATCATTTAGATCAGTGTCCAATGATTGCTGAAAGATATAATGGCTTCCAAGATGATGACGGCTGTCCCGATAGTATTGATTATCAAACAATAGGAGATTCTGACGGTGATGGTATCTATGATGATATAGATCAGTGCCCTCTTGCTAAAGAGACATACAATAGATATCTAGATTCAGACGGCTGTCCAGATTATGTAGCAGATAACAAATTTGTTTTTGATACTGATGGAGATGGTATTATTGATAACCTAGACTTGTGTCCAAATCGTCCTGAAACATTCAATGGATTTTTAGATTCAGATGGCTGTCCAGATAATCAAACATCCTCTATTGATACTGATAGAGATGGAATTTCTGATAATTTAGATTCATGTCCTCTAGATCCTGAAACTTACAACAGATTTCAAGATGATGACGGTTGCCCTGACACTGCAGATACACTCACTACACAGTATCAATTCCCAGATACTGACGGTGATGGAATTGAAGATAGATGGGACTCATGCATTAATGAGCCTGAAAACTATAATGATTATCTAGATAAAGATGGCTGTCCAGATGTACCTGGTGCACAATCAACTACTCCTACATATGCCGATTCAGATAATGATGGTTATCCAGATGTAATTGATTCATGTCCATTAAATCCTGAAACATGGAATAAATATCTAGATTGGGATGGTTGTCCTGATACTGCTCCAGAACAGCAAAGATTTGTACACGATGATGATCTAGATGGCATCATTAATGATGAAGATCTCTGTCCATTTGATCCTGAAGACTATGATGGAGACAGAGATACAGATGGATGTCCTGACCAATAGGTGTATCGAAGAATGAAAAAACAATATCTTTTAGGATTTTTGATTTTACTTACTACCACCATTGGAATGTTTCCAAGTGGAGTATATGCTAATGAAGCAATTGATTCTGACGGTGATGGAGTTCCAAATAACCTAGATCAATGCCCTCATCTTCTAGAAGACTATGATCCACAATATGGAAATAACATTGATGGTTGTCCAGCAGACTTTGTACCATGGTATGATGAAGATTATGATGGCATTCAAGACCACATTGATAATTGTCCAACTCTAAAAGAGACATACAACAGATTCCAAGATGAAGATGGTTGCCCTGATACACTTCCAGGAACTAAAGTTGGAGGATCTCCAGATTCTGACGGTGATGGAATTAATGATTATAAAGATCATTGCCCAAACCAACCTGAAACTTTTAATGGAATTCTTGATTTAGATGGATGTCCAGATAATTATATTTTAAAAACTGATAGAGATCAAGATGGAATTCCAGATGCAATAGATGCATGTCCAACTGCTAAAGAAACATGGAATAAATTCCAAGATGATGACGGCTGTCCAGATATTATTTCCAAATCATTTGTCGTTGATTCAGATAATGATGGAATATTGAATATCCATGATACATGCATACTGGAACTTGAAACTTATAATTTCTTCCAAGATGATGACGGCTGCCCAGATGTTAATAACATACAACCTGATTCTGACGGTGATGGTATTCCAGATGTAATCGATATGTGTCCCACACAAAATGAAACATGGAACAAATATTTTGACACTGATGGCTGTCCAGATACTTTACCAGTTGGAAATGTCATAATTGATAGTGATGGTGATGGAATAAACGATAATGTTGATTTGTGTATAAATGAAAAAGAAACCTGGAACAAGTATCTTGATAATGACGGCTGTCCAGACATTGCACCTGAGCAGTCAAGATACAAGCATGATGCTGATTTGGATGGTATTATCAATCAAAATGATCTCTGTCCATTTGATCCTGAAGACTATGATGGAGACAGAGATACAGATGGATGTCCTGACCAATAGGTGTATCGAAGAATGAAAAAACAATATCTTTTAGGATTTTTGATTTTACTTACTACCACCATTGGAATGTTTCCAAGTGGAGTATATGCTAATGAAGCAATTGATTCTGACGGTGATGGAGTTCCAAATAACCTCGATTACTGTCCTCATCTTCTAGAAGACTATGATCCACAATATGGAAATAACATTGATGGTTGTCCAGCAGACTTTGTACCATGGTATGATGCTGATTATGATGGCATTCAAGACCACATTGATAATTGTCCAACTGTAAAAGAGACATACAACAGATTCCAAGATGAAGATGGCTGTCCTGATACACTTCCAGGAACTAAAGTTGGAGGATCTCCAGATTCTGACGGTGATGGATATCCTGATTATATGGATTTGTGTCCAAATCGTCCTGAAACATTCAATGGCATTGATGATAAAGACGGTTGTCCTGATGATGCTTCAAGTTTAAAAGATACTGATAGAGATGGAATTTCTGATAATTTAGATGCGTGTCCTCTAGAATCTGAAACCTACAACTTCTACTTGGATCAAGACGGCTGCCCTGATAATGTAGATACACTCACTACACAATACCAATTCCCAGATTCTGACGGTGATGGAATTGATGATAGATGGGATCAATGTTTAAACGAACCTGAAAACTATAATGATTATCTAGATAAAGATGGCTGTCCAGATGTACCTGGAATTTCACAATCTGCATTACCTGATTCTGATTATGATCTGATTCCAGATATATATGACGCATGTCCATTTGAGCGTGAAAACTATAACAAATTCCAAGATTCTGACGGCTGTCCCGATGAAATTGAACTTTCAGTCTCAGGTGATTCTGACGGTGATGGAATTCCTAATAGTGTTGATCAATGTCCTTATTCTAAAGAAACTTACAACAAATTCCAAGATGATGACGGTTGCCCTGATACACTTCCAGGAACTAAAGTTGGAGGATCTCCAGATTCTGACGGTGATGGAATTGTTGATAATCTAGATCGTTGTCCAAACCAACCAGAAACATATAATGGATTTTTAGATTCTGACGGCTGTCCTGATAACTCTGACTCTATTCTTGATTCAGATAATGATGGAATATTGAATATCAATGATGCATGCATACTGGAACCTGAAACTTATAATTTCTTCCAAGATTCTGACGGCTGCCCAGATTCAAACGATTCTATGACTTCATCCTATCTATTCCCAGATTCTGACGGTGATGGAATTGATGATAGATGGGATCAATGTTTAAACGAACCTGAAAACTATAATGATTATCTAGATAAAGATGGCTGTCCAGATGTACCTGGAATTTCACAATCTGCATTACCTGATTCTGATTATGATCTGATTCCAGATATATATGACGCATGTCCATTTGAGCGTGAAAACTATAACAAATTCCAAGATTCTGACGGCTGTCCCGATGAAATTGAACTTTCAGTCTCAGGTGATTCTGACGGTGATGGAATTCCTAATAGTGTTGATCAATGTCCTTATTCTAAAGAAACTTACAACAAATTCCAAGATGATGACGGTTGCCCTGATACACTTCCAGGAACTAAAGTTGGAGGATCTCCAGATTCTGACGGTGATGGAATTGTTGATAATCTAGATCGTTGTCCAAACCAACCAGAAACATATAATGGATTTTTAGATTCTGACGGCTGTCCTGATAACTCTGACTCTATTCTTGATTCAGATAATGATGGAATATTGAATATCAATGATGCATGCATACTGGAACCTGAAACTTATAATTTCTTCCAAGATTCTGACGGCTGCCCAGATTCAAACGATTCTATGACTTCATCCTATCTATTCCCAGATTCTGACGGTGATGGAATTGATGATAGATGGGATCAATGTTTAAACGAACCTGAAAACTATAATGATTATCTAGATAAAGATGGCTGTCCAGATGTACCTGGAATTTCACAATCTGCATTACCTGATTCTGATTATGACGGTATAGCAGATCATTTAGATCAGTGTCCAATGATTGCTGAAAGATATAATGGCTTCCAAGATGAAGATGGCTGTCCCGATAGTATTGATTATCAAGCAATAGGTGATGGTGATGCCGACGGTATCTATGATGATGTAGATCAATGCCCTCTTGATAAAGAAACTTACAACAAATTCCAAGATGATGATGGCTGTCCAGACTCAGTTGCAGATAATTTAACCACTCATGATTCTGACGGTGATGGAATTGTTGATAACCTTGACTTGTGTCCAAATCGTCCTGAAACATTCAATAGCATTGATGATAAAGACGGTTGTCCTGATAATGATCTTGGTATAAGAGATGCTGATAGAGATGGAATTTCTGATAATTTAGATTCATGTCCTATAAATCCTGAAACTTACAACAAATTCCAAGATGAAGATGGCTGCCCTGACACTGCAGATACACTCACTACACAATACCAATTCCCAGATTCTGACGGTGATGGAATTGAAGATAGATGGGACTCATGCATTAATGAGCCTGAAAACTATAATGATTATCTAGATAAAGATGGCTGTCCAGATGTACCTGGTGCACAATCAACTGCTCCTACATATACTGATTTAGATAATGATGGTTATCCAGATGTAATTGATTCATGTCCAATAAATCCTGAAACATGGAATAAATACAATGATCATGACGGTTGCCCTGATACTGCTCCAGAACAGCAAAGATTTGTACATGACGATGATCTAGATGGCATCATTAATGATGAAGATCTCTGTCCATTTGATCCTGAAGACTATGATGGAGATAGAGATAATGATGGTTGCCCTGATTACTGATGTTAATTATTTGAAATACTAAATATATTCAGATTATAAAATTAAATTATGCTTCCAAATTTTTCAAGTAGAGCATTTTTAGCTCCTATGGCTGGAGTCAGTGATCCTGCACTTCGACTACAATGTAAAAACATGGGAGCTGGTCTTGTTGTTACAGAATTTACCAATATCCATAGTATTGTAGCTAAAGAAAACCAACTTAAAGAAAACATGCAAACAATACGAGAATTCATTGAATATTCAGAACAAGAACGCCCACTATCTGTTCAGCTGTTCGGTTCTGATCTTATTGCATTAGAAAAAGCTGCAAAAATTGTAGAACCTTATTTTGATATGATTGATTACAATATGGGTTGTCCTGCACCTCATATTACTAAACAAATGGCTGGAGGAGCTCTTTTACAAGAAGTTAATCTAACTCAGCAAATATTTCGCACACTTGTAAATGCCGTAAAAAAACCTGTAACTCTCAAAATTCGTTCCGGTGTGACAAATGCCAGTAGATTTCTTTTTAGAGATATTGCTGAAATTGCTGAAGATGAGGGAATTCAAATGATTACTCTTCATCCAAGAACTGTAAGTCAAGGTTATTCTGGAAATGCAGATTGGGCAATGATTAAAGAACTAAAAGAAATTTCCAACCTGCCTATTGTTGGAAATGGGGATATCACTACTCCTGAAGATGCTAAAGCTATGATTGATGAGACTGGTTGTGATTATGTCATGATTGGTCGTGGTGCAATGGGAAACCCATTTTTATTCGAGCAAATTAATGATTATCTAAAAACTAATTCCTATAGCGAATATTCTTTTAAAGATCGATTGGATTCTTTTTTTGATTATTTACACATTACAAGTAGGTATAAAATCAAATTTGCAAATATTAAGAGTCAGGCTATACGATTTACAAGAGGTATGTATTGTGGTTCTAAACTTCGTTCAAAAATTACCACTTCAAAAAATATTGAGGAACTAAAGAAAATTATGAATGATGCATATAACAAATAGAAATTTATTAAATTATTTTAAATCACTTTACATCTATTAATAATAGTACCAAAATTTGTACTAAATTTTTGAAAAAATTTGATTATTCTTATATATTTCAAAATATAGTTCAAAGTATGAACTTAGGATTTGATTTCTAATGGCAACAGCTTATGTTCTCATAAACTGTGAACTTGGTTCTGAAGATGCAGTAATCTCAGAATTAAAATCCATTAACGGAGTTGTTGAAGTACATGGTACATTTGGTGCATATGATATCTTAGCTAAAGTTGAATCCAATCTGGTAGAAGCATTGCGTGAAACCATCACTTGGAAGATTAGAAAAATCCCAAAAATTAGATCAACTTTGACATTGATGGGAATTGAAGGTCAACAATAATCTTCAACATACCTTGCTTTTATACTCAAATTGTAATATGTTACCATCCCTTCAAAAACACGGTCCTCCAAAGGGACACCTAACTGAGAGGGGTAGCAACCTCTCAGTAGTTAATTCCAAATCAAATTCACATGTAACTATTTTTAATTTAATAAAAGAAAATGATTAGAGAGCATCATTACCTCTCTTTTTTGATGCAATGTTGATGGTATCATCAACTGATGATATCACTATGATGCCATCTCCTGGGTTTCCAGTAAATGCTGCATTTGTAATTGCGGTGGTTATTTTGTCCACATCCAAGTCATTCACAATTGTACTAATCGTTGCAACTTTGTTGAATTCAGCAATAAAAGTACCTGTTCCTCTACCTGCCCTTATGGTTTGTCTTTGTCCAGAACCTCTTCCATTACCTTCAAGAATGGTAAATCCGCCAACTATTCCTTTTATTGCTTCTGATACTGCACCAGTTTTATCAATATGTACAGTTGCCTCAATTCGTTTCATTTCAATTCTTCTTTTATCATTGTTTAAAAAAGATTATATGTTTTTATTCAAATTTTATGATACTATAAGGTAATTGGTTATATTATAATCCTCTGACCTTTTTAGTACTAAATTAAATCAAAATTATGAAAAGTGATGAAAAACGATCTCATAGATTAAACTATCTTTTAAAATATTATTTGACAAATCCTAAAGAATATGATCTATATCTAAGAGCCAAACAAATGGGAGTGACTGACTCAACTGCTAAGGATTACATTAGAACAGTAATTATTCAAGCCCAGAAGATTTATTCAAAATAGTTTTAACCTATTCAAAAATTTACCTTTTTCTATTCTTAAGAAATCCTAAGAATCTAAAACAAGGAATTCATAAATAATCAATATATGAGAAAATACACATGGATGATCCATTACTAGATGATGTAAAAGCTCTTTTAGATAAAGACTTTGGAGATGATCGTATTCTAAAGCAAATTTGTAGAGCTTGTGAAAATAACGAAGTCATTAGTAATTATGAAAGAAACTATGTTAGAAAATTAGCAGAAAAATATCTGGGAAAAAAACCCAAAATTACTTCCACTCCATCTGCTGAAGAAAAAAATGTGGTTACAGATGTTATGATGTCACAACCAACACATATTCAAAAAATCCAACCACCTCAAAGAAAACCAGTAAAAATTCCATCTAGATCAAAAAATACAAAAATGATTATTGGGATTGGTACTGTTGCTTTGGCAATTATCATTGTAGTTGGTGTGTCATTTAGTGAAATGTCAGATGGACTTTCAAAAATAGATCCTAAAAATAATTCTATTCCTGTTTCATTATCTATTCAAACTGATTTGCCATCATACAATAAAAAAGATCTGATATCCATAAGTGGTGTATCTAATACTTCTGGAAATGTAAATCTCTCTATTGTAAATCAAAATAATGAACTTGTATGGACAGAACAGGTATCATTAAAAAATAAAGGATCTTATTCGACTATATGTATTGCTGGTGGACCAGGCTGGGAAAGTTCTGGAACTTATACCATCAAAGTAGATAATGGAGTGGAAACAAAATCAAGCACATTTTCATTTATTGCATAGTTTATTCAAATTCTTTCCAATGAGAATCAATTAAATCTCTTAATTTCTCAACACTAATTTCTTCCATATGTTCACGATAAACAATGAATTTATTTTGTCTTCCAGATCCTTCATCATAAATATTAGATGTGTTTTTTGGGATTGCATTATTTTTCCACTGATCCATTCCAAAAATCCATACTGTTGCATCCGGATTTGAAAATTCAATGTCATCACAACCTATAACATAAAGATAACATTTTGTTACACGATTTAATTTTTCATGCAATTTTTCATAGGCTATCATTTGACCCTTTGCAATATTGATCTTATCATTATGGAATCCTTTGAATTCTAGAATGACAAAACTTCCTTTGTGCTCAATTAGCCAATCTATATCCGTACCACCTGAGGCTATCATTCCATGAACAATTAAATCTCCTAATACCTCTCTCCCGCGACTAAATTCCTGTTCATCAAAAATTTGGTATTTTGCTTTTGGACTCTTGCGAATTATTTGTCTGGATGTTTCTTTAGAATTAACTAGATTCTCTTTTTCATATAATGTATCAATCAAATCGTTAGTTTCATCAGTCATAATCTTTTTTTAACTTTAAAACTCGATGATAAGAGAGTTTGTACAGTTAGGTGATTTCCTTGATCTATCTACAGAAAAATTCTTGTCCTGTTCCTTTGTATAAAATAAAATATTCATCTTGATTCTTCCTATCTTTTTTAGCGTTCAATGCATCTTGATACATTTCGAAATGCTCAATTAAATACAATTGATTTCCTGGTTCTCCAAAATAATCTATTCCTACTAAATTAAATCCAATTTCAGGAGTTAATTTGATCTTTTCACGCTCAAAAATATCTTCAGTCAATTTCTAAAATAAAAAATCACTGATCATAAATCATTAAATCCTTTTCTTCTAATAATGCATGTAAATTATGAACCGAACGATATACATCCGATTCTTTTTTAGCACCTGTACATACTAATTTTCCTGAGGCAAATAACAAAATTACAGTTTTTGGATCAAGCATTCTGTGAATTAGTCCAGGAAACTGTTCTGGTTCATACATACTTCGTGGCAAGGTTCTTGCTGCTTTTTCCAGGTGAATTTTTCCACCCAAATTAATGGCTGCAACAATATTTTGAACTGTGATCACTGCATCTTTTTTTATTTTGATTTTTCCCTTTCTTAGTTTTTGAACAACTGTGTTTACAGCTTTAATGGACATCTCTTCTGATTTAGCACCAGTACATACCATCTTCCCTGTTCTAAAAATTAATGTTGCTGTTCTTGGATTTGCTAATCTAAAAACTAGTCCAGGAAATTGTTCTGGATGATATTCTGTATCGGGAAATTTTTCTGTAATTTCAATAAGATCAATTTTTTGATCAACTGATGCAGATGCAACTACGTTCTCAACACTAACAATAGGCTTTGTTTGAGGCATAACGAGGGACTTTAAATAGCCCCTTTATATATACTAGTCAAATTTTTTTCAAAAATATGCCAAACGCTAATGATGTCCTATCAATTGATAGCTATGCTCTTTATCCATGATATCTGTAATAATGTCTCTATTTTTTATTTTAGGTATTTTGAAATCAAATAATCCTAATTGACCCTTCTGTGGAACTGGAATTCTAAATGATTTAGGGTTTCTTAACATGAATCCATAAGTCTTATTTTGAAATTTTTTTGATGACAAATGAAATTTTTTATCTAATTTTATTTCTTTTAATGAATTGTATTTTTTTATATCGTAAATCTCTGCTTTACCAATAATTGCACCTGTAACAAATTTTTTATCCATTTTTAATCTAATACAATCATCTCTTCTTATTTTTAATGGAGAATGAATTAAAAACTCTCCTCTAAAATTTGTACTCCAATTTCGTAATTCAATGGTTTTCTCACCTGAAATAATTAAATCTGCAAATGGCTGAGCCACAGAAAGGCATTTCAAGATTTTATTCAGTTGCTACCTTAATTAATTCACCAGGGTTTTTACCTCGTCCTTCCGGTAAATTTGTAATTCCGCCATTCAAACTTTGCGTAATTATTCCCTTACTGGCTAAAACTTGTGCAGTCATTAACGAAGTATTCCCAGCCATACATACTAGTAATGATTTTCCTTTTGTTCCTTCTAATTCTTTTTTAAACTCATTTGGAATTTGTTGAGTTTGTAATAATTGCTCTATAGTTTTTGCTTTAGGTACGGAAATTTTTGATTTATCAATACCCAATGATTTTGCTATTAATTCAATTCCTTTCTCACGTGGTGTATATTGTGTATGAACCCAAATAATTCGATCATAGTCTTTTGCTATTAATGCTGCATCATCTATAGAAATATTCATTGATAGTTTATTTTCTCCTATTTGCTCAAAATTCTTTTTGTATTTTTCAATTCCATCTGCCACTATTACGACCACTTTTTTATTATTTCCTGAACTGAACATTTGAATTGTTGAATACAATGCTAGCGCTGTACTCTCTCCTATATTATGACCTTTATCTACAAAAAACTTGAGAAGAAACTTTGCTTTTTCAAAATCTACTTCATGTTCTGCAGCGTATAGGTCAGGGTTATATAATTTCAATCCCAAAGCTTTGCTTTTAGTTCTAATTCCTGCAACATCTTGACCAGGAATAGGAAATACTACATGAATTGATTTTTTATCATATTTTTCAGTCATATACTGACTCAAACCTCCAGAAGTTCCCCCTGTACCAAATGAACAAATAATATGATAGTCCTTTAATGAATCACCCTTCTCATACAGCTGTTGATCAATTTCAGGAGCCGTAATAGTTCTATGAACATCCGTGTTCAATTCATTATCATACTGTTTTGGGCAAAATAAATCATAAATTTTTGCAAGAAACCTTGCCAAATTTATGATGTCCTGTTTTGCTAGCAATGCTTCTATCTCTTGAATATTTTTGTCAAAAATTTCAGGATTAAATCCAAGATCTGACAATTGAGATCTAACATTTCCTGCAGTTGCTTTTGCAGCTAACTCATTTGCTTTATTCTCCATTCCTGGTGCTGGACAAATATCCATATCTAAATCCATAATTCGAATATTTTCATTTCTTAATTCTTTAAAGACTCCTTCTTGTAATTTTCTTGAAACAAGTACAACCACATTAATTCCAAGTTTTGATAATTGTCCTAATGCTATTCCAAAATTTCCTGAGGTAGCTTCAATTACTGTCTGATCTCTTCTCAACTTTCCAGAAAGTATTGCGTTATGAATTATATGACTTGCTGCTCTGACTTTGATTGAGCCACTTAGTAATGTAGAATCAAACTTACCATAAACTTTCAAATCTTTATCATCCAGATCTAATTTATAAATGGTTTTAGCACATTCTATCAAATCTTCAGTAAGATCAACTAATGGAGTAGGATTGATAATCTTTGCATCTTCTAAGTGAGGTACATTACACCATATTTCATCCTCAAATCTTTTTAGTAAAATACTATCGATTTCTTTTCCTTCAATCTCACTCATTCTTTTTCCTCTGAATTAACATTTTTTTCAAGCTCATATAAAATATCTGTTACATTTTATATCAATTATTTTATTGATAACTAATTTTTATGCACCTAGAATACTAATTACTTTACTGGGAATATCATTTAATCTGCTTACAGCCATAGTTTTCTCATATCCTAAATATCTTAAATTATTTGCAATAGTTGTAGCTCTTACTGTGTTTTGACCAAGACCTAACGCTACCATCCTAATTCCTAATCCTTTGAATATTTTGGTTATATTTCTAACAGCATCAGAATCTGATGGTTCACCATCAGTTAATGTCAGAAAAATATCTGGTCTTTTTGCTTGTAAAATTGGTAGCATTTTATCATAAACTTCTGCTAGTGGTGTTGATCCATTTGCAACAATTTGAGCTAATCTCTTTGCGGTAATGTTGTTCCATTTCATATTTTCTGGTTTAATTGACCAGCATACTACTGATCTGTTTTCTGTGCTAAATGCATATACTGCAAATTTTACTTTAAGAAAAGATAAAACTTCACATAATGCTAGAGTTGCTTTTTTGTATTCAATAGCATCAGACGCAATACTTGATGAATGATCCAACAAAATTACAATTTTAGTTTTGATTGATTTTTTTACATCCGTAAAAAATGACTCATTACCCTCAATGTAGCTCTCCTCATCAAATTCATCTCCAGATCTAAAATGTTGTTCTTTCCAACCATATTTCCATTCTTTAAATTTCATTTTTAATCCATTAATTAAATTCATGTCATAAATTACCGTTTCATCTATATTGCTTGTAGATGGAATTTGAATTCCTATTGCATCTAATGACAATCCTTTATTTTCTGATTTTTTATTTTCGTCTAACAATATTTTATACTCATCATATACATTATCCCCCCTAATCACTGATGCAGGATCAACTGTACCAAAATCACCTTCTTTGTTTCTAGTAATTATTTTTAAAATTTTTAATAGTTCTTCTTCAGACAATGGCATTCCAGCTTTCATGAAAGGTAATGAAACTGGAATAGTTAGAAGAGAATCAATGTCTAAAATCTTGATTATCTCTGTTACATTTTTTCCAATCCAATTTGTATTATGATTTTCATCAATTGCTTTCTTGATAATCTTTTTTGCAAATTTGGATGCCTTTTTTATTTTTTCAAAATTACTAGATTGAATTTCGCCCTTGATTGCATCAAACATAAAATATTGATAAAACGCTTCGACAATTCTTGCTTTACCGTATACTGTATGAAGTTGAGGTCTAGCCACAAGCATGTATGTATAATTAAAAATTAATTCTTCATCCATTCCCTTCCAAATTTTTCTTCCTAATTGTTGAATTCTTTGCGTTTCTAATGTATTGAGAATAAATCCAAATGCATGATCATTACTAAGAATTTTTTTACAATATTTTATTCTCATTGCTTCATACCACAATGATGTCCTAAATTGTCTATATTTTTGGAAATCATTTCCTATTCTTTTTTCTAGTGGTGTGATCATCACTTTATTTTCATTAAGTCTTGTTCTAGTTTCTACTTTATCTGAAATCTCTACAATTATGTTTTCTTTTTCAGACCATCTTCTTACTAGAAATGTGGCGATTTCTAATAGTGATTCATTTTTGAGCTGAATTGTTTTCATTTAATTTCCAAACATAGAAGTAATTATGTCACTAACTTTTTGATATTCTATATTTCCCCATTGTGTGTACACATTTCCAAACACGATACCTGCTGCATCTTTTGATGACATTCCTTTATCTAGTAATTTTCCAAATGCAATAGTTTCTCTTAAGCTTGGTGAATAAAATAATTCTTCAACTGCAGCAGCTTGTCTTAATGTATTTGCAAGTTTGATTGCTTGAATTATTTCTGATTCATGTTCTCTGGAAACATACTTTTTTACAATTTCTAATTCTATGTCTTCTGGTGGGTATTCTAATTTGATTCTTACTGGAAATCTACTTAGTAACTGTGGAGGCAATTCTTTTGTACCGCTATGTGTTAATGGATTGATTGTTGCAACTACAAACCAATTTTCTTTTGCTTTGACCACTTCTCCTGTCGATTCTTTTAATGCAATTTGTCGTCTATCGTCTAATGCTTCATCTAATCTGAGTAACACATCTGCTTCTGCCGAATTAATTTCATCAAGGTAAAGTATGTCTCCCACTCTCATCGATTTTATCAATATTCCTTCCTCAAAACTCACTGTTCCGTTGGTAAGTGTTTTGGTACCGATCAGATGGCTTTCTCTAGTTCTTAAACTAAAATTAATTGATTCTAAATTCATATTCTTCTTTTTTGCAAAATCTCTTACTAGAGATGTCTTTCCAGTTCCTTTCGGTCCTATTATGATTACAAAAAGACCTGCCTCATATGCCTTATTCATGATTTGAATTGAATTATTCCAATCTAGATATTCTAATTCTTTCAAAGTATATTTTTGTTGATTTGAACAATATTTAATATTAGATCTATTTTCCAAATGCTTCCACTTTTGCAAATGCTTCATTTAGTTTTTTATGTAATATTTTATTCCATTCATCAAAACCTGAAGGATCTTTTGGATAATTCTCATAATGGTTTACTAACCACTGGTTTTGTTTTGATGTGTATCGTAATCCATCTGCTACTGTTTTATTCATTGCGCCTCTTATGATCAACCCAATTTTTCCCAATCCTGAAAAATCTGGATGCTCTCCTTTGCTAATTGCTTCAACATCCATATTTCCCAAAAAGTGTTTCATTCCATAACTTATTTGCTCATTACTCATTTGTTGAACTAGTCTTCTAAAAAGTTCAAGACCTGCAGTTTTGTATCCATATTCTTTAATAAAATCTAAATTGTACTGCCAAAGCCTTGCTTCTGAAACATCATTAGCTTCTAGTGCTTTTACTACATTATTTCCAATAATTGTACCTGCAATTAATGCAGGTCCAATTCCTCCAGCATCAATTGGTTTTGGCATCCATGCAGAATCACCTACCATCATATACCCACCAGAAACCATACAATCATTTTGCCGTCTAACTGAAACTTGGAATATTCCTGAATTATTATTGATATCTTCTGGATCCTCTGAAAGTCTTGGGTTTCTAATTGCTTTATTTCTATGTAAGTATTCTTTCATTAGGGATTCTACATTATCTTTTTTCCCTAATCTTTTGTTCCTTCTTTCTAAAAGTGATTTCTCAACTCCTAATCCTATGTTTACTTTGTTATCTGCTTTAGGAAATACCCAGCCATATCCACCAGGTGCGATATCTTGATCTAAATGAATAATACAGTATTCAGGATCAAATTCTGAAAGATCTTTCTCGCCTTGTTCAAAATACATTATGTATCTGCCAGTTGATTCTAAATCTCTTCTGTCGATTCTTTTTTCTACCTTTGTTGAGTTTTGGAGTCCATTCCTAAGCATAGATGTAACTCCTGTAGCATCAATCACAATTCTTGATGTTTTCTTAAAAGGTTGTTTTGTTTTATTATCTATTCCTTGAACTCCAACAACTTGTTGTCCTTCATAAATCAAACCTGTAAGATTTATCTCAAATAGAAATTCAATACCCATTTTCTTACATCGTTCATTTTGGATTTCTGGTAGCTTTTGACGATTAAGCATATATCCTGCACCATCAAATGGGATTGCTGTTTCTTTGTCTGGAGAATATGCCATTACTCCTTTTACATCATGCTCTATTTCGGGTCCAGTCCAAGCAACTTTTATTCTATTTGTCATAAAGTCAACTGCTTCTTTGGAGCATGCATCTCCACATACCCAGCCTGCCAATGATTTTCTGCCTGGTAAAAATTCTGGACTTCTATCCACAATCAAAATCTTCAAGTTTTGATTTGCATAATGAGAAATAGACTGTGCAGTAATTGTGCCTGCAAGACCTCCACCTGCTATTATAACATCATAATCTACCACAATAATTGGGCCCGTCTATCCGTATTTAAAATAATACTGTGATGACTAACTATCTATATCAAAAGTATTGATCGATTGATATTTGGGGTCGGTTCGTCGCGGCTTCTTCAAGGCGTTAGCTCAGACTGGAGCGGCTAATATTTCCTCATTCCCAAACTGAATACTCTCATTCCTATTTAACCTAGGTGACAATTTGAAAAATTTCTGTAAATGTTTTGACAGTATCTTTTTTGTTGTAAATTGGGGTGTGAATTTTTATTTTTATTGTTTCTTTTTGACTAACTACAAGATTACCTTTGATTAATTCTTGTTTGTCTACTCTCATATGAAATCTAGAATCTGCGGTTCTTTCTTCAATTTCATCAATTAATTGATCGATTTGTTTAGCAGACAACAACCCAAGTAATTTTCTCATAAAATTCTGAGCCTGTTTTTTTACTATTTTTGCATTTAAGATAATTATTGGATTTTCAAAGTGACCTATAGTCTCATTAACTGTAAAATCACTCTTTTTCAGATCTAAATAGTCTTCAAATGATTGAAAAATTTTTAAAATATCCTCAGTGGCATGAACGATCACATCTATTGTAATCTCAATTTTATCAATCATAATTGTAAAGAAATAGTCTTGCTGGTTATGCTTCAAGTAATTTTGTTTCTTTATCAGCTGTTCTGATGAGTTTTACTTTCTCAAGACCTACATGTCTTACTCTGATGACTTTCTTGAATGCTGCCATGATATCTGAATTAATTTTACTGTAGCATGTTGCTTGAACAAATTGTTCTATGTTCATACTAGGAATTGTATTGTTAATCACATCTCTTGCAATCAATCTTAATGCATGTTGTCTAGATGTGTTTAGTTGTCTATGAGTTAGAGCTAGTACTTTGACTCTAAAGACATATCCATCCTTGGTTTTAATATCTACAACGAAATTGATCTTTGATGAACCCCGTCTTACTAAACTACGCAAGAATTCTTTTGAATATTCATATCTCTTGAAAATTGTTGATGCTTTATCACCATCAACCTTACTAATCTGGAAATAGATTTTGTACTGATGCTGTGATGGATCTCCCTTTAATATGTCGTAAAGTGTAACTTCTAGAACCCTACCTAAAGCATTCTTGTCATCTGTAATTGGGACATATCCGATCGGGACATTGTTAAACGAATCTGGCGCATACACTGTAACCCAGCGTTTTTCTCGCCACTTGTCCTTTACTCGACCTTTTCTACGTGCCAATTACTAACGACCTTTGAATCCAAAATATAAGGGTATGTCACTAGATCTCTTTCTGATTTCCCATGTAACTTTGTAAAACCTGAGGAATTCTAATATGACCATCCTTTGTTTGGAAATTTTCCATAATAGATACCAGAACCCTAGTAGTGGCAATCAAAGTACTGTTAAGTGTGTGAATATATTGGGTGTCTTCATTTGTTTTATCTCTGTATCTTATCTTTAATCTTCTTGCTTGATAGTCCAAACAATTCGAGCAAGAAACAATTTCTCTATATGTATTCTGTCCTGCCATCCAAGCTTCAATATCGTATGTCTTAGATGAAACTTTACCCATATCTCCAGTTGATAATAGAACTACTTTGTATGGTATTTCTAAATTTTGATAAAATTCTTCAGATACTGCTAACATTTTTTCATGCTCATTACGAGAATCCTCTGGTTTAGAAAAAATAAACTGTTCAATTTTATCGAATTGATGAACTCTGAAAATCCCTTTTTGATCTCTTCCATGCGCTCCTGCTTCTTTTCTAAAACATGGACTAATACCTGCATATCTTAATGGAAGATCTTTTCCATCTATGATCTCTTTTGAGTGCATTGCTGCCATAGCATGCTCAGATGTCCCAATCATGTATAGATCTTCTTCTTCAATTTTGTATATGACTTCTTCAAAATCATCTGCAATAACTGCCCCTTCCATTGACTCTCGATTAATCATGTAAGGTGGTTGAACTAACGAATACTCTTTTTTTGCAAGAAATTCTAATCCATAGTGGATTAATGATTGATTTAATCTTACAAGATCATTTTTTAGATAATAAAATCTTGCTCCTGCTACCTTTGCAGCTCTTTCTAAATCTACCAAATCCAAATTTTCAGAAATATTGATATGATCATTTACTTTGAAATCAAAATTTGGTATCGTTCCCCATTTTCGAATTTCCTTATTGGCCTTTTGATTCATTCCTATAGGAACTGATTCATCAACAAGATTTGGAATAGTCATTGCTAGTTTTGAATATATATTTTCAATAATTTGTTGTTCAGATTCTAATTTTGCAAGATTTTCAGAAATATTTTT
Source organism: Nitrosopumilus sp. (assembly GCA_029862745.1). Classification (NCBI taxonomy): domain Archaea; kingdom Thermoproteati; phylum Nitrososphaerota; class Nitrososphaeria; order Nitrosopumilales; family Nitrosopumilaceae; genus Nitrosopumilus; species Candidatus Nitrosopumilus sp. The sequence continues at coordinate 17,644 of JAOTWS010000007.1, forward strand.
CATCTCTGATAAAATTGACGATGGATCTCTCCCTTCCTTCTTTTTTTGTGAAATATTCAAGGCCAGTTTATTCTTCTTTTTTCGTAATTCATCCGTCTGAATTATTAATTCTCGTCTTTTTTGATCTGATTTAATTAATCCATCCAAATCAAAATATACAGATCTTGCCTTGAGCATATCTCGAATAACCTGTGGGTTTTCTTTGATTATTTTTGGATCCAACATTACTCTATCACCTTCAAAGCAACTTGGATATGCTCAACAACTTCATCTACTGTTCCAATTAGATGTTTCATATTCTTCTTACTTTCAAAATTAAAAACTAGTTTGTTATCAACATTCTCAACATAAAGACTCAATCCTTCTGGGAAATTCACATTATCTGGTTCTAGAGCTTTTTTGATCGCATCTGCCTTTTCTATTGATATATTATTGAGAATTACCTGAACTTGACACGTTAATGACATTTATTTCTAAATAATTAAGAAACTCGTCTAATTTGTCTTTAGTTATTTTTGCTCCTGCTGCTGCATTATGACCTCCACCTACACCATCAAATTTTTCAGCTCCTGTTTTCATCAATTCACTGAGATTTATCTTTGATTTACATCCAAAGGCTTTTCTTGATGAAAATTTTATTGTGTTCTCTTCACCCTTGGTTCTTAATATTACAATTTTTCCTGAATTTTTTGGCGATCCTGCAATCAATGATGAAATAGTACCTGTCATGGTTTCTGGAACTATGTCATCTCCATTTACCATGATACATGTATCACTTTCTGAAATTCGCCATCTTTCATTAGTTAAGATGTTCATGTATCCTCTGATCATCTTTCTATATTCTGTCAAAATGGCTTCTCCTTCTCTTAGAATCTTGTTTCTATCCCCCATACATATTGCCATCCCTACACCTGAACGATTAATTCTTCCACATGAATTTAGCATAGTTGAAAATTCTCGCCCATCTCGTAAGAAACTTCGTCTGTCTTCTCTAGGAAATGTATAGGTGTATCCAATTAATTCCGACATTATCTCTGTAGCGTTTTTTCCAGAAGTGAATTTTGTAATAGCCTCAATTACCTGTTTTTTTTCATCCTCGTTAAGTTCTGCTGGAACTCGCCACCTTCCCTCTTCTTTTAGCTTAATTCCTGATGAATTTAGAAGAGAAAAACATGCATCTCTATTCCATGTTAAGCCTTCGATAAATGGTTGTGAAGTAAAGGCAAGAGCGTCTGGAAGTGATCTTGTTTCTCTACCTACTAATAATAAATCCAAATCAATGTCTACCAAACCCTCTTCTTTGGCAATATTAGCAATCTCAAAATTTTTACCTGTAAACGATTTCCTTTCTCCTTGATCTTGTCTATCTCCTAATGCTGAAACTACTGCAATTGCAGACAAATCTGAATTTCTTTCATCTAAAGCCATTGATGCAAGATATGCCATTCCACCTGCACAAATTTCAACTCCTCCATCTATACCGTATTTCCATGCATTGATTATATTTTGATTATCTATCTCCTCCTCTGAAATTTGATGATGATCTAAAACAATCCAGTTGTCTCCCAGGGTTTGATCAAGTTCATTTGCAAACCCTCCCCCAAGATCTGTTATTATGTGAAAATCACGAGAATCTGTTTTGAAAGACTCTACTACCTTTCTACTAAATTCCTTTGATGTTCTAACAGTACAATTAGCACCTGCTCTTATGAGTGCTTTAGTGATAATACTACCAGACGTAAGTCCGTCACAATCAATATGTGTTGTAACTGAAATTGATTTTTTAGTTTTTATTGATTCTGAAATTTTATCTTTAAAAAATGAAAGCGACTCATTAAATGACTTTGTCATTACTCTAATTGAGCAACCACTGATTTATATTTCCAGATTTTCGAAATTCTGCCAATCCTTTTGTAGTATACGGATAATCTGTGAACTTTAGCTTCGATTAATTCCAAAGATCTAACGTTTCTGTTATCTCCTTTGTTTGATTTTAGGTGTTTTTGAAGATTAACTGCTTTTCTCACAATATTTTCTAAATCTTCTGGCATCTCTGCTTTCAAATCATTTTCTTCTAAAATTTGACCCATGCTTTTTTTTGTAATTGGTTTGATTAGAGGAATAGCATGCTGATCTCTTAGCTTAATTCCAATTTGACTAGGAGTTAACCCGTCTTTAGAATATTTCACTACTAATTCTTCAACTTCTGAAGGACTTTGTGTGATCCAAGAAGGTGCACGCAACGTAGCTGGTCTAATAGAATGTGATTTTCCATGTCTGTGAGAGTGTAATCGTCCCATAATTTTGCTCATTAAAGAACAGAATTAAATGTTACTTTACTGATCTCGCTCATTTTATAGAAATTTGGGGTTTAGAATAAAAGTTAAATAAGTCTCTGGACTCAAAATGAGCAGGTAAACGGTATGAATACAAAAGTACTATTAGCAGCATCCCTAGTTGCTGTCTTCACTATTGGACTCTATGGAGAGGATGCAATAGCATTTGCACAATACATGGGTAACGTAGGTAGTGAAGGTGAAACCGGATCATACACATTAGAAGAAGCACTTGAAATTCAAAGAAGAAGAATTCAAGCAGCTGAAGCCAATCCAGCTTCTGGTTCAGGAACTCCATATCTTGACGCAAGCGGTGTAGTTGGTGCATCAGTTATTGCAGGTGCAGTATTCGGTGGTGTTGCAGGCGCTTTCTTCATTAGAGGAAGATCTGGCAAATACGCAGCAATGGGTAGAGGATAAACAAACCTCACTATTTTCTTATTTTCTTATTTTAATCCTTAGTGTATACTGATCTCGTACTTTATGATAATAAAAGAAATGTATATATCGCACAAATTGAGCCAAAATATACAATGACTCCTATCGTAGGAACCTTCCTAAGTATTCTGTCTTCAATTACAGGACAATTAGGACCAAACTATGATCCATTATTCTATGATGTAATGATTTACATCTTCGGAACCATGATGTTCACAATATTCCTTCTCGGAATTATCTCATTCTGGTTACGTGTACACGGTTGGGCTTACAAAGACAATCGTGAGAGATGGGTCGATGAATTAGACAGACACTTCGAAAGAGAAGGTATCGGTCTTATTCCAGACAACGGTAAATACTGGTAAAAATCACTTCCTTTCTTCTTTTCATTATTTTTAATACTTTAAGTTGAAAGTGTATTGAGTTTTTAAATATATGATTTCTTCATTTACATTTACTATTTTTCAGGTGGGAGGTAATCTTTATCCTTGGTTTCATCATATGCCTTTGTGGTAAAGACTCCTTTGTAGTTGTAACCATCTTGCAATGGTTGATTAATGAAATGAGGCGATTCCTTATCGTTGACGTATATTGTTGATTTACTCTGATCCATATCTTTCAGAGGAAAATCCCACATCCACAAAAAGTGACCTATTTCAAATGGATACTTTTCTTCCCATTCTACGTAAATTGTACCATCGTCTGTAAGTGTATACATAGTTCTTTTACATTCATCACCGTTTAATCCTGCGTTAATGTTTGCAGGTATGGGTGTTGGGAGACCGTCTATGACTAACTCTAAAGTGACTTTCATTTTGTATGGTGTCTCTTTATCATTAATACAAACTTTGAGAGGATTGTTTTGATTTAATTGAGCTTGAATTATTGTACTTCCTAAACCTATTGAAACTGCAATGATTGCCGTTATTGCAAGGAATTTAATGGTTTTTTTCCTTTTGTAGGGATCTCCCATTCCAGGGTATTTCATATTGTGATGACTTTAGTTCGATTACTTAAAGTCCTTTCTTTTAATCAATCATTATCTCGATTGTATCACATTGATCTTGATGATCAGCTAAAAAGTATGTGATTTCATCAGAGTCAATTTCTAACCACTCTGATTCTCCTTTGTATTCTAAATAGTCTTCAACAAATAAATCTCCTGGACCTGTTAACCTAACTACGACTTTTCCATTTTTTGTTTGTTGTTCAAATGGCAATTTGAGAACTTTACCTCTTCTTTGATTTTGGATATTTATTTTGTATTTGTCTGTTCTAAATTCTATTTCTCCAAAAAAATAACTTTGAAAAATATCTAATTTGAGTATCTTAAAACTTAGCATATTCTAATTACTTTTCTCTAGAAGATAAAACTTGATCTGTTGGATTTACGTTAAACGTTGTTAGTATATAGAAAATGAAAAGGAAAAGGTTGGGTTGTTTAGATTACTTGCCAGGGTCGTGTTGCAAACGTGATAACATAACCAACACCTATTATGATTGATTGATATGCGATGTTAGTATATGGGATTGGTTTGATAATTGGTTCTCCTTCAACAACTACTGTTTGACCTGGACCAAGTCCTGGACCAACTTGTGCTATGTTGAGTTGGGTGTGTACGTGATAAACACCTGCTTCAAGTGCTTTGGCTGATAGTGAGTAATCGACGACAGCATTACCTGAAATGTCAAAGACGTTTCCTGGTGGATCTCTTGCCAACATCTCCCATCTGTTACCTGCGTTGGTAGACTCTGTGAAAATGGATAGCCATCCTCTTAGGTCTCTCTCTACTAAACTGACTAGAGTTCCTTGAACTGTCAAGGTCTCGCCAGTTTGCAGGGATTGTCTGTTGAAGGTTTCATCCTCAATTCTGATGAAACGACTCTGGAGTTGTGCTTGGACACCGTGTGCATCTGCAGTTGGAAGTATAGTTTCAACCCAGTTGAAGCCTAGTGTTCCTAGTGCAAGTACTACAGCTAGTCCAAATACGAAAATTGTTTTTTCGACCATAGTTATCCCTAATATTGAGGAATTAATACACATCGTTATATGTTTTGCTTTAATGACGCAGATCGATATTTATTATAATGTTAAACATTGATGTTATACAACAAAATTCATACAAATTAATTCAAAATTACAATTTTTTTACATCATTTTAATAAATTAATTTTATAAATAACTAGTAATTTTGCTATAAATTTGATGCAAATCCATTATTTTCAAATCTCTTACTTTATATTCAGAATTAACACGTTAGACAACATGGCACAGATGCCCGCATTAATCCCAAAAGAAGTTGAGATCCAGAGACTAAAGAAAATCTGGCTCATCGTTATTGCTATGGGTTCAACTGCAGCATCAGTCGAAGTAGACAACTTCGTTGATGGTTCTTTACATCAAACCTCTATCAGAGATAGTGCATTTACACCAGCTCACTGGTGGCTATACTCCCACTTCATTACATTACCACTTGGATGGGGAGCAGCAGCAATCTATGATAGAAAAGTACCAGTTCTTAGAGGTCCAAATAACTCAATGAACACAGGTTTAAAGATGACCATTCTTGGTTACCTTGCAACTATGTTTACAATTGGAGTCAATGAGATGTGGCACTTTTGGTTTGTAGAAGAAATCTTTGCAGTTCCAAATCACTGGATGTTTAACATGGGAGTCGTAGTGGCTTTCATGGGTGCACTTGCATACGTAGTCAGAGTATATGCTCGACTTGTAGAATTAGGTGCAGAAACTCCTGGTGAGAACCCATACGTTGCTGAGATGTACAAGATGGCCCTAGAAGGCAAATTGTACAGCAGAGCAATTCCTTAGAAAAAGTGCATTAGCACCTTTTTTTCTTTTATTATTTTTAAACAACGTAGATCGTACCATCTTGTCAGTTTAGGAAAGACTTAAAAGAATCTGAATTAGAATAGTTCTAGAATGACTCTTCCTAAAGGATTCGGTTCTGGCGGCGCTGGTGGATCATCAAGCGCTGATATAGAACGGATGATTGGACGACGCGTTGAAAATATGACTGGTATGATCACAATTTCATATTGGGCAGCATTGTTGGCAACTTTTGGTGGTACTGCAGCAGGATATTTCTATTATCCATGGGCATATCCAACAGCAAGTGGTCACTTTGCATTCATCGTACTTGCAATCATTGAGGCAATAGGTTACATCTTCTGTGTTAAAGTCATGGAAGAAGGTTCCAACAAGAATAGTAATGGTATAGTTGGTGGCAGTATTGCTGCTTCTGTAGTATTTGTTCTATTCGTATCTCTGTACGTCGGTTGGTAACTAGAAGGAAAAACCCCTTCAGACATTTCTTTTTCATTTTAGTTCAGGGTAAAAGCAATACCTGAACACGTTTTTTTAATTCTGAACAACGATCTTCATCACACTCTAAAATTTTATATACTGACCATTTATTTGACATCATATGGTCTGGTTAAGACGATGTACACACTACTTATTCATAGTAGTTGTTGCAGTTAACTCTACACTGTTAACAATTAATGCAGGAGATTACATCTTCTACACTGACTGGGCTTGGACTTCGTATACGGTATTTTCAATATCGCAAACGTTGATGCTTATTGTAGGTGCTACATATTACCTAACATTTACAGGCGTTCCAGGCACAGCAACGTACTACGCTCTAATTATGACAGTATACACATGGATAGCAAAAGGCGCATGGTTTTCGCTAGGATATCCATATGACTTCATTGTAACTCCGGTTTGGTTACCATCAGCAATGCTGTTGGACTTAGTCTACTGGGCAACAAAGAAGAACAAGCACTCCTTGATACTGTTTGGCGGCGTACTGGTAGGAATGTCATTACCATTATTCAATATGGTAAACCTGATAACGGTAGCAGACCCACTAGAAACGGCATTCAAATATCCAAGACCAACATTACCACCATACATGACACCGATAGAACCACAAGTTGGTAAGTTCTATAACAGCCCAGTGGCTTTAGGTGCAGGTGCAGGTGCAGTGTTGGCATGTACGTTTGCAGCGTTAGGTTGTAAACTTAACACTTGGACATACAGATGGATGGCTGCTTGGTCAAAGTGGGACTAAAACTCCAACCTTTTCCTTTTCATTTTATTATTCATGTTTAGACGACTCTCTAAACTTCAAAATTTGATTAAAAAATACTGCACATATTGTGATCTTTTATTGTCTGTTTTAACAATATGTAATTTTGTGATTATAATAAGTGAAGCAGCAATTTTCTCCACAACTATCAAAAATAATTCCCAAACCATTTGTAAAATGGGCTGGTGGAAAACGTCAACTAATCCCAATTTTAAATAAGAATTTACCTAAAACTTTTGGTACTTATTATGAACCATTTCTTGGAGGCGGCGCATTACTATTTCATATGTTAACTGAACGTAATAGGCAAAAATGTAGTATCTCTGATCTTAACTCTGATCTTGTATTATCATATATTACTATCCGAGACAGAATAGATGATCTGATCACATCTCTCAGAAACCATGAAAAGAATTACCAAAAAGATTCAAAATCATACTACTATTTTGTTAGAGAAAGCAATCCTAGAAGTGAAATTGAAAAAACATCTAGATTGCTCTTTTTGAATAGAACATGTTTCAATGGTTTATACCGTGTAAATAGCAAGGGAAAATTCAATGTCCCACTAGGTAAATATTCTAATCCAAACATTCTCAATAAGGATAATCTCTACTCTGTAAGTAATATTTTACAATCCAGTAGAATCTCTATTCAATGTTGTGATTTTGAGGCAGTCCTAAGAGATGTCAAGAAAGGTGATCTTGTATACTTTGATCCTCCTTATCACCCAATCAGTGACACTTCAAACTTTACCAGTTACACAAACAAGGATTTCACATATGATGATCTTAACAGACTTGCAGATCTTTGTATGAAATTAGATTCTAAAGGCTGTAAGGTTCTTCTGTCGAATTCTAATTCTAACGAAGTTGTAGATATGTTCTCTACAAAACCTTGGACTATAGCCAAAATTAGAGCAAATCGATCAATCAATTCAAACTCTAAAAAGAGAACTGGTCACTTTGAATTGTTAATTAAAAATTATTAGAAGCTTCGAACGGGATCTGAACCCGTGACCTTTACATTACCAATGTAACGCTCTACCAGGCTGAGCTATCGAAGCACAAATTTACCGTGTACAAAATCCTTATAATTCTTGATTCTGGACCTATTTTCTCTAAACTGTTAAATTTCACTCAGATTTTTATCCTTTTGGAGGAGTAATCAAGCCTGGCCAAAGTAAGCACTATGCTTTTGGACATGCAGGACTTAAGATCAAATAATGGGTGATCCTGTCTCTCAGGAGTTCGTGGGTTCAAATCCCACCTCCTCCACTTTATCTTGGATTTTTAATTCCTCTGGAGTTTAGAACTTCGTAGATATCTGGTAGTGAAAACACAAAGCCAACGTGTACACAATCTTTTTCATCACAGAGCTGACAAAACAATTCACCTTTTTGAATTGTAACTTCTGCAATTCTATTTTTGATATTATCTTTTAAAATAACACGATCATCATCAACTGAAATTTTTTCAATTTTTGGAGCATATCTTGCAAATGTTTTATCTTTTTGCATCATCTCCTCTAGCATGTAAGTTACATAACCTGCAAAACTGTTGACCCCCTTCATTGTTAGGTCATCTTTACTTTTTTGATAAACTTCGTGGAATTTATCATAGACAGTTTCTGAAACGGTGATTGATTTGAATCCTGCTTTTGGCAATTACTTTCCCTTACCGTACTTTAAAGTACTCAAGTATATAATGTTTTATGATTAAATAATACTCTTGTGTGCTAATGGAAATTAGTCTTTATACATTACCTTGCCCTAGAGCACCATGGGTAAAGGCTATTCAACTGAGGAGATTAGAAGAAAACTGATCTCGTCTTTGGATGGTCATAGTGATGGAATGTCTGGTGTTGAAATTTCAGAGAGAATAGGTGTTAATAGAATCACCATGGCAAAATATCTCAAAGTTTTTGCAGCTGAAGGATTACTGCGACAAAAAAATATTGGAAATATCACATTGTGGTTTTTAGAATCAGGACAGGAATCCTTCAATTTCCCTGATGATTACTTCAAAGTAGTATCTAGATATATTGAATGTTTGGTAAAAGGTACTGAAGATCAAGTTTATTCTTTAATACGTAATTGTCTCTACTCTGGGGGAGCGATAAATCGTTTGATATTGGAAGTAATTTTACCTTCTATCGATCATGTTAAAAATTTGTTTGATGAGGGTAAAATTGGAACTGCAGAACAAAATTTACTTGAAACCACTATCTCCAAATCCCTTCAAATCTTTAATCAGATTCAGATAGTTTCTGATCCAAAAAAGAATGTAGTTGTAATTGCAGCTGACATGTACAGTAAATTACATTCTGAAGCAGCATCTGCTGCATATCATTCTGATGGTTGGAAGGTTTCTCATTTGGGTGATATGTCATCTGCAATTAATGTCTTGTTTGATCTCGATTTTCAAAAACTGATTGGAAAAATATGGAAAAAAAAACCTGGAATACTACTTGTAGTTATATTTTCACAAACTAGTGAAGGTCTAAACTTTTTTGCAGACTCTATAAATCCTATCAAAAAAAAATCTGGCAAGTATATGAAATTAATCCTTTGTGGAAAAACATCCAAAAAAGCCAAAATCCTCTCTGATTTATCATCTGAGAAAATTGGAGATGTTTTACAATGGTCTCAAACAGTTTTTCAAAATACAAAATAATAAAAAATGGGCCCGATGTGATTCGAACACATGACCTTTCGATTATCAGTCGAACGCTCCAGCCAAGCTGAGCTACGAGCCCACGAACAAATCTCTAGGCAAGACTCATTTAAGTTTAATTTTCTTTCCACTTGATTGAACATCCGATTGATGGCTCAAAATCTTTTTCAATTTTTTCTCCAGACAACAATCTTTCGATATTTTTAATCATTGTTTTCTCAGTAGCTGAATCATCTGGCTTCATGGCATTATCTATTCTTCCATGAAAAACTAGTTTTTTTTGGCTGTTAAACAAGAATGGATCTGGAGTGCACATTGCACCATATTTCTTGGCAATTTCTTGAGTTTCATCTACTAGATAATCAAACCCAAATCTTTTCTCTTTTGCTGTCTGTTTCATTGCATCAAAACTGTCTTCAGGATAGTCAGTAGAATCATTACTGTTTATTCCTATGATATGAATCTCATTTCCAAATTTTTCATATAACTCATTGAATGCATCAACTTTTGCCTTGACATATGGGCAATGATTACACATGAAGATAATCAAAATTCCTTTCTTTCCATGATAATCATTTAGAGAGTGTTTTTTGTCATCAATTCCTAATAATTCAAAATCTGGCGCAATATCTCCTGTTTTTAATTTGATTTGGGATTCTAAAAGTACCATGGTATCAAAATCTTGTTTTCAAATAAAATCCTTGCCAAGAAGACAACAATTAAAATCCACAGATTATTCATTTTTCATGTGGGCCGGTAGTATAGCCTGGTAGTATACCCGCCTTGCACGCGGGGGGTCACGGATTCAAATTCCGTCCGGTCCACTTCTAATTGTCTCTGATCTACGCTGAATTTCAGATTACTGCATGGGTTTAAATAGGATAAGTTTACGTTTTTTTTTATGGCAAGTGCAGCAGACGGTTGGCCGGTATTTATTCCACTCATTGTCGGTTTGGCTCCAGGTTTAATCTACTGGATAGCAATTACCGCAAAGAGAAAATAATATTACCTCTATTTTTAATTTCTTTTTATTCTTTGGTAGTGTAAACTAGGTTAAACGTTGTTACCTTTCTTGTTCACTATATCATATGTTACATGAAATTAATCTCTAATTTGAAGAAAATTTAGCGATGAAACTTTTTGTATATGCATTTATGATTTTACTTTTGGTTCCTTTTTCACAGGCATTCTCAGCAGAAAAAACCGATAACCTTCCAACACTGAGTGTTTCTTTGATGAATGAAACTTTTACCTATCGCGATTCTGAAGGCTACACAGTTATAGTTGGATTAGTTGAAAATAATAATCCTCTAGCTTCTGTGTCCAATGTCAGTCTAAAAGTCAATTTCTTTGATGATTTTGATCCTAATCCTCTGGAAGTAATTAATGGATATACCACTCTTGACGTAATTCCACCAAATGGGAAGTCCCCTTATTCTATTCGCTCTCAAACACCTAATCTTGACATCACTCAGGCATCTGTTTCTCTTTTGGGGTTTGATTCATCTGTAGAAAAACAAAAAGGACTTCATGTAAATCCAAGTGATGTATCTTTGAATACCTCGTTTAGATTTTCAGGAGTTTTACAAAATGGCGGTGCACCAAGTTCTAACACTAATGTCTATCTTGCTTTCTATGATGCCTTTGAACCCCCAAGAATACTACAAGTATCTACAATTGAACTTGGGTCTATTGATTCAAACTCTGAAGTTTCTTTTAATTTTAATGAAAAGATTGATTCAAGAGCAATAGGAATATACCTGTTTGCAGAATCCGACGTTTTCATTTCTGATTTGGTTGATGTTAAAATCTCTCACCCTCAAATGTCAACTAAACTGGTAACAATTTCTAATGTATCTGTTGAGGATTTGAACGGTGATAAATTATCTGAACTTAAAGTTGGTTCTATTGTTAATATAAAAAGTCAAACCTTAATTGAATTTGCAGCGGATCAAAAATCTGATGAAACTGCTTATACATATTATATCCAAGTTAAGAAAACTTCTGATAATCGTAATACTCCTGGAATTATAGAATACATTGGAAAATATGATGGAAGATTCATTGATGATGGATCAGAAATACAAATTATTGACTGGATTCCACAACAACAAGGATTATTTTACATCGAGACATTTGTTTGGGATAGAAATAATATTCCAATTGCAGAACCAGGCCCTGTGGTACTAATTATTGTAAATTAATCTCTAATTTCATTATTTACTAACCCTTTAAATTATGAAAGAAATGCCTAATGTTAATAATGAGGTCTAACAAAATTTTTGTTTTTATTGTAATGTTGATATTTATCACTGCCTCTTCAGAACATCTAGTTTTGGGTTATGGCGGACCTCCTGAACAAACCAGTGCTAATAATTACACTACAAAGATAAACACCAATCAGGAGTCTTACGATCTTGGTGAATCTGTTATATTTTCTGGAAATGTCAATAAATACGATGAAGATAGAAGTCTGAGAATTTCAATTTTTGATTCTAACAAAAACCTAATTGTAACTCAAAAAACTCTTGTTGATACTGATGGTACATTTTCCCATAGTTTAGTCCTTGATGAATATTTTCTTTATGGAAAATATACAGTTAAAGCTCAATATGGTAATTCAAAGGCAACTGTTGAAAGTATTTCTTTCTTGATAAATTCTAATGACATATCATCTATAGAAGAAGCATCTAATCAAAAAATTCCTAATTGGATTAAGAGTAATGCCGGTTGGTGGGCAAATGGTCAAATTGATGACAATTCATTTGTAGAAGGAATTCAATTCTTGATCAAAGAAGGATTAATGAAAATACCTGTTACTAAACAAGGTACGATTTCTCAAGACAATGATATCCCTAATTGGATTAAGAGTAATGCCGGTTGGTGGGCAAATGGTCAAATTGATGACAATTCATTTGTAGAAGGAATTCAATTCTTGATCAAAGAAGGATTAATGAAAATATCAAATTAATCCCATTTTTGATATTATTTTGATTAAAACGACGAAAAAAAGATAGTAATTTATTTTCAGACTTTGATAAGTTAGTATGTCAAAATTTCTGCTTGTTGCCATGGGTGGTACATTTGATATTATTCATAAAGGACATCTAACTTTACTTTCAAATGCATTTGGAATCTCTGACAAAGTGATAATTGGTCTAACTAGTGATGAACTTGCTATAAAAAAGGGAAAACTTCTTACCAACAAATATGAAAAACGTTGTGAAAATCTGAAAAGACTTATCTTAAAAGAATTTCCAAATGTTTCATTCCAAATTAGTAAATTAGATAATGATTTTGGCCCTGCAGTTTTAGAGAAAGAAGTTGAAGCATTAGTAGTAAGTGATGAAACAAGTAATCAAGGAGATATTTTAAATAAATTAAGAGAGGAAAAGAAACTCCCACCGGTAAAAATAATTATAATTCCTATGTTTTTGGCAAAAGATGGTAGACGTATATCTACAACTAGAATTAAAAATTCAGAAATAGATGCAGATGGAAACTTACTATCTGTTGACAAGTAGCTCCTCTAACATTGAGTAATTGGAATAAAACAAAATTTTTGAATTTAGTCACATGACAATCATCAATAGTATGATGAAAAAAATAGATACTGATGTATCTAACCTTAAGCAGGGCCTATATCCTCAAAACCTATCCTTCTGGTATCATAAAATTATCAAAGAAACAATTGAAATGGCTCCACCTTGGCTTCACGACAAAATCAAGGTACATCAAGATCCAATTCTTACTATGAAATTTAATTTAGATATTTCAAAACGTGCTGTCAGATATTTTATGATTGGAGTAGACAATAATTTAGATAACATGCCATATTCCACAAAACTCTATTTTCTTAAAGTACAAGAAATAATGTCAACTGAAATGGACAAATCCTTAGTTTGATGCTTTATATGTATTCTAGGCATAAACTTAAGCCGTAAGTATCTATATACAATAGATCTAAAACATACAGCAAATGGAATTATACAAATCAAAATATTCGGATAAAAAAAAATCTCACAGAAATAATAAACGAAACAATGAATCATTTCGTTCATTTAGATATTCCAGAGATGACAATAGAGGCGAGTCTACAACTGTAACATGTGCTGATTGTAGTGCTGAATGCCAAGTTCCATTTGTTCCAAGAACTGATAGACCTGTTTATTGTAGTGATTGTTTCAGAAGAAACAAATCACATGATTCAGAAAGTGACAGAAGTTCAAGATATTCCAGAGATGACAGAAGTTCAAGATATTCCAGAGATGACAGAAGTTCAAGATATTCCAGAGATGACAATAGAGGCGAGTCTACAACTGTAACATGTGCTGATTGTAGTGCTGAATGCCAAGTTCCATTTGTTCCAAGAACTGATAGACCTGTTTATTGTAGTGATTGTTTCAGAAGAAACAAATCACATGATTCAGAAAGTGACAGAAGTTCAAGATATTCCAGAGATGACAGAAGTTCAAGATATTCCAGAGATGACAGAAGTTCAAGATATTCCAGAGATGACAGAAGTTCAAGATCATCTTATGGTCAAGAATCTAGTGCAAACAAATCTAGATCCAAAAAATCAAGAAACGATAAATTTTTAAAAAAACAAGAGCGTTTCTATTCTCATGGTTCAGATAAATTCTATGCAGGAATAAAAGAAAAATTATTTGAAATATTGGGAGGTAAGATTTGTTCAAGTTGTGGTTTTAAGGACGAAAGAGCGTTGGAAATTGGCTACATATTTGGCGATGATTCATCTGACGGTACTGGACGAGGTAATGCTTCTCTAATGGGAAAATATATCTCAGAACCTGAACTTGCCAGAAAAGAACTTAAAGTATTGTGTTTAAATTGTAATGAACTAAGAGAAATTATATCAAAACCCGAAGAAAATTATTCAAAACCTAAACAGAAAAAGAGTAGATATTTCCCACGTTAACCTCTAAAATCATCTTTAAGAATTTATTAACACTTTAATTATAATTATTTTGAAATTAAATTATGAATGGTGACTTTAAGGCATTAGGAATTTCTTTGATTGTCATAGTTGGAGTTATAACTCTATATACTGTGTTTGGTCAGTAGATTACCCCTTAACAATTTCTACAATATTTTCAAGAATATTGGTTGAAACTAGCTGATGCTCTTTATCAATGACTGACTGAATAAAGTCAGCAAATTTCTCTACATCAACTTCATCTTTTAATAATATACTATGAGCTGATTTATCTTTCAATGAAATAATTAATTCATTTTTCACAGCATTTAGAATACCTGTGATGAAAGTTTCATTACCATCCTTGATGAAAATCAATGTGGCTAACTTTGTAGCTTCGTACTTATCGTCACATATGATGCGTATTTTCATTTATTTTCAAAAAGGAATTCATCTATCTTATTCTTTGCTTCTTCTCTTTTTTTCTGATGAATTGCAAGAAAATTATTAATTTTTTCAATTAGAATTGCTTTTAATTCCCCTGAAAGCAATTTCCCGGACTTATAATTCTCGTAAACTGATTTTAATTTATTGTCATCTGGTTCAAAAAATATTCTTAGGTATTGATATGACACATCAACATCTGGATTACCTCCAAACTTTCTATGTTGTTGAACATCTAACTGCCCTCCTGAAAATGCATATTTGTTAATTTTATTTTTCACAATATTTGGTGTATCAGTTGTGTAAACTGTACCTTTTTCATCAGAAGCTGACATTTTTCCACCTGGACCTTCTAAACCTGGAATCATTATATTGTGAATTAGAGCTGGTTTTGTTTTTCCTATTTTTGGTGCTATGTCTCTTGTTAACCTAAAGTGAGGATCTTGATCAACTCCTAATGGAATTAAAACTGGTTTATCTTCAATAAAACACGGTGCAGATTGTAAAGATGTGTAAAAAATCATACCAATATTTGTTTCATTTGTAAATCCAAATGTAGCTTTTGTATTGGAAAAATTAATTTTTTTTGCTACTTTTGCTGCAATTGGATAGAGAGTTTGAATATTTTTTGTATTGATAATAATTTTTGTTTTTTCTGGTTTGAAACCTAAAGCGATAAAATCTAATGCATTTTCATACGCAAATCTTCCTGTTTCTTCCAAAGTCAAGTCAGGTTTTGAATAAAACTTTTCATCGTCGGTAAGCTGAAAATACATATTCACATCAAATTTTTCCTGTAACCATTTTGCAAACATCCATGGTACTAAGTGCCCAATGTGAGTATGACCTGATGGTCCTCTACCTGTATATAGAAAAAATTTGTTACCTTTTTCATACTCATCAAGAATTCTGTTGAACTCTCTATGTGAAAAGAAAATCCCTCTTCTGAGCATATAGTGATCATCTCCAGTAATTCTTTTGATTCTATCCAATAATTCTGAAGATATCTTCTCAGTACCGAATTGCTTGATTAATTTATCATAATCTATGTCTCCTTCCACATGCCAAGGAGTTACAATAAAGTCATCAACTGACATTCCTCTTGACTTAGGTTAAGGTTTAAAAAGTCTTTTTCGAATTCTTTGCTGTTGTCACAAGTTTTTCATGATATTGAAAAAAAAATTATCCTTGCTCTTAGAGAAAACCCAAAACAATCTCTTGGAACTCTAGAAAAACACACACAGCTTTCACCTGATCAAGTTAGACGAGGAATTGAATGGTTGAAATTAAAAGGTTTAGCTAATGTAGATGAATCAAAATCAAGTATTATCAGCTTAGGTAAAAATGGAATTGAATCTCTTCAAAAAGGACTCCCTGAAAGAAGATTACTGGATTTGCTAAAAAGTGGACCTAGAAAACTGTCTGATCTACAAAAAGAACTTGGATCTGTTTTTGGCACTTCAATTGGACTGGCAAGAAAAAATAATTGGATAGAAACATCGTCTGAAAATATTTCAATAAAGAATCCACCATTAGAATTTCCTGGTGAAAAAACGCTCAACCAAATTGGAGAAAAAAAATTACCAAAAGACGAAATTGATAATAATGATCTTTCTTCACTTCTAAAAAGACCTGATTTTATTATTGAAGACATTGTGAAAACCAAAGAAATCACTTTGACTGATTCTGGAAAATCAATAGTAATTTCAAATTCTTCCGGAGAAATAGATGTTGAAGCAAAAGTGCCTAATGTTTTCGTTGCAAAAACTCATCCGCTAAAAGATACTATTGATGAAATTCGTGAAATATTTGTCACATTGGGTTTTTCAGAAATAATTGGTAATATGACTCAATCAAGTTTTTGGAATTTTGATGCTCTGTTTACTCCACAAGATCATCCAGCGAGAGAATTGCAAGATACCTTTTATCTTGATAGTATTTCAGCCAAAAAAATCGCCACACCTGAACAAATTAGAAAAGTTTCTGATTCTCACAAGAAAAATTGGAGATATCATTGGGATATCAATGAGGCAAGAAAAATGGTTTTAAGAACACATACTACTTGTGTCACAATAAAACATTTAGCAGAAAATAAGTTAGATGAGGCTAGAGTTTTTTCTCTAGGACGTGTATTTAGAAATGAAAAAGTAAGTTACAAACATCTTGTAGAATTTAATCAAATCGAGGGAGTTGTTGTTGGGAAAGATGCAAATCTTCGAAATCTAATGGGGATTCAGCGAGAATTTTATAAACGCATTGGAATTACAAAAATTAAATTTTGGCCAACATTTTTTCCATATACAGAACCATCGCTTCAAACAATGGTGTATAATGAAAGATTGGGAAAATGGATTGAATTATTTGGAATGGGGATTTTTAGACCTGAAGTGACTAAACCTCTTGGAATTACTACCCCTGTTTTGGCATGGGGTGGAGGTATTGAAAGAATCGCAATGCTAAAGTATGGTCTAGATGATGTTAGGGAATTTTATAATAATAATCTTGATTGGTTAAGGAATGTTACAAAATGCCAGTAGTTGAACTATCATACACGCGACTTCAAAAATTAGTTGGCAAGGTAACAAAAAAGCAAATTTCTGATTCATTACCTTTTCTGGGATTAGATATTGAATCTGAAGACAAAGACCTTGTCAGAATTGAATATAGTCCAAACAGACCTGATTATTCTACTGATTTTGGAATTGCACTTGGTTTGCAAGGATTACTAGATATAAAAACTGGTGCAGTTAAACTAAAAATCAAAAAATCAAACAAGTACCAAATATCTGTAAAATCTGGAGTATCAAAAATTCGCCCTTTTCTTACTGGAATTATTGCAAAAAATGGTAATATTGACAACAAAATTCTTGAACAGCTCATACAAATGCAAGAGGATCTACATATGGGAATTGGTAGAAAACGTACAAAATCTTCAATTGGCATTCATGATCTTGATAAAATCTCATTTCCACTAATGTACACAACAACTCACAGAAATACTAAATTCATTCCTCTCAAATCTACTAAAGAAAATACTATTTCTGAAATACTCGAACAAACTGATGTAGGTAGAAATTATGGATATATTTTAGATAATTCTTCAAGTGTACCCATAATTACTGATTCTAATAATATCATAATATCCCTACCTCCAATCATCAATGCGGCAATCACAACTGTTACAACAAAAACAAAAAATCTCTTTGTTGAGGTAACTGGAATTAATAAAGATGATGCTGAAGATATGCTTTCAGTAGTTGCAACCATTCTAGAAAGTGCCGGGTTTGCTTTGGAATCGGTTAAAATATCTGGCACAAAAAATTCATCACCTAAACTAGATCCAAAGAAAATATCTGTAAGTACTTCATTAATTAATCAAATTCTTGGTTTGAATCTCAACACTTCAAAAATTCTTTCATCACTAAAAAAATCTAGACTAGATGCAATCTCTAATGGGAATAAAATTATTTGTACAATTCCTGCATATCGATTCGATATTTTTGGACCTATGGATTTGGTAGAAGAAGTTGCTTTAGGATATGGAATTCAGAATCTTGAGCCTACTTTGATTCCTTCTCAAACAATTGGCCAAATAAATCCAGTTTCTCTTCAACTAAAATCACTAAATCAAATTATGATAGGACTTGGATATCTTGAAGCCCTAAATTCAAGCTTGACCAGTAAACGTGTTTTGTATGATATGACTAACAGAAATTCAACTAAAATCCTTTCTGTACTTGATTCAAAAAGTCAAGAACATACCATTTTACGTGATTCAATTCTTCCTGGATTATTAGAAAATCTTTCAAGAAACATTCATGAATCATATCCTCAAAAACTTTTTGAAACTGGTGTTGTTTTTACTATTGATAATCCAATATCTGAAAAAATTAATTTTTCTAGTATTTGTGCCCATAAAGATGCAAATTTCACTGAAATTAAGTCCATACTGCAATCTGCATTAAAAATTGGCTTTGGCATTTCAATTGAAACAAAAACCTTTTCTCATCCAACATTTGAAGCAGGACATTGTGCAAGTGTGATTTCAAACGGTAAACCAATTGGGATGATTGGAAAAATTGATTCCAAGATTGTTGAAAATTACAAAATTCGTATACCTGTTATAGGTTTTGAAATATCTCTGTCAGAATCAATTCTTTAAAATAAAATTCAATTTAACAAAAAATAATCTCATGAAACGGTATTTCATCAATGGTTTTTAGTAGGAGTTGATACATCATTAAATGCCCGAGAGCAGGCACGCAGACGGATTAGGATGATGTCGATCGTAATGATACCAATGATTTCTAATTCACCCAGGTGTGCTACATTATGGGCAACCCCGGTTTCAGAACGCGAGGAGGCTTATGGCTATGTACCCATGATTTTGTGCGAGTCAGAACCGGGGAACATTAATCTTTCAAAAACCATAAAACACCGCTAATCATATAGAAAAATGAAATGACAAATTATTGGTTGGCAAAACAAGAACCTAGTGGTCCAAGAGGATATAATTTTGAACAACTAAAAAAAGAAAAAACAACAATTTGGGATGGGGTTCACAATAATTTAGCATTAAAACATATGCGAGGAATGGCAGCTGGTGATCTTGTTTTGTTTTATCATACAGGTAATGAAAGACAGGCTGTAGGGATAATGGAAGTTACTTCAAAACCTTACCCTAATCCCAGAGAAGATGTTGAACGCTTCATTGCAGTGGATGTAAAATATAAAAAAACATTGAAACGACCTGTAACCCTTTATGAAATGAAAAAAGATAAAAAATTCAAAGATTGGGAACTGATACGAATTTCAAGATTATCTATAATGCCTGTACCGAAGCCAATATGGGATGCTATTCTAAAGATTTCTCAAAATTAACTATAATCGCTTTATTGATATAGTAGATTTGTTTGGTTGAATCATGGCAACAGCTTATGTTTTAATAAACTGTGAACTGGGTTCTGAAGAAGCTATTATAAAGCAACTAAAGAGCTTGGACGGTGTTAAGGAAGTTCATGGAACTTTTGGCGCATACGATATTTTGGCCAAAATCGAATCTGATACTGTTGAAAAACTAAGAGAAACAATTACCTGGAAAATCAGGAAAATTGAAAAGATTCGTTCAACCCTGACCCTAATGGGTATTGAAGGCCAAACATAATATCTTTTTTTTATTATGATTTTACATTTTATTTTTGTAATAAAAGAAGAAGATCGTGATAAGCGACAGTTTGAATTTGAATATGTTAAGAAAATGGGCCAATTTTATAAAAGATGGATTAAAGACAAATTTAATAAAGATTATGAGATTCAGTGTGATGAATTAATCACAACGCCAAGAAATATTCTTCAAAGGCTTGACACTCCCACACTTTTACGTGATCACCAACAACGAGGAAATGACATCTATCATTTTTACTTGACATATTTCAAACCTTGGTGGACTGATTGCACTTGTGAAGGATATCACGCTGAAAATTTTGGAATGGTGTTTTGGCAAAAACCTAAAGAAACAAATGATACATTGTTTCTTGCAGAAAAAAACTGCACAACTGTATCTCATGAACTCCTTCATGAATTATTAAGAATATCTGGTCATAAAAAATTCATTCAAGTAGTTCATGATATTTGGACAAAGCATTTGTTTGAACAATTAGAATTTGAACAATTTGATGAAAATTTTCAAAAAACTAATGAAAAACCCATGTTTCTTACAATGAATACTTCACAATTAAATCTGTAATCTAATTTTTAAAATCAGCACTTTGTAACAGAATATATGTTATTTTCAAAGTTTGCAGTTTTAAAATTCAACATATTTTCAGGATCATCTGATCTTGATTTGCTTAATTTTTCAAGTTCTACTAATGCATCTCCTCTGAAACCTACGGAAGAACCATAAATTCCATCTGTTAACATTGTTCCATGATCTCCTCTTTTGATATCATCAACCATTTCATAAAATCTAGTTGTTTCTTTTTTATTGACTGGGTTTCCTGTTGCTTTGTTATATGCAACCGCTATATACATTCCATTATTTTTTATTGCAACTGGAATCTTGTGATTTTTTCCTGATATTCCAGGAATAGTATCATTAACTATGACTTCACATTTGTGATACATACTTGAAACATATGCAAAAAATCTATACTGTGCATACTTTCCTGCACTATCTTCTTCACATCCGACAAATACCTTATGTAATAATTCCAATGCGTCATCATTCATACTTTGTAATCTATCATCAATCCTACCTCTTTCAAGAAGTTCAGATTTACATTCTTTAGCTACTAGTACTAAAATGAAATCTGGTAAATTATAATTCTTAAGAGCTGCTACAAATGCTCCTGCTTGAGACATTCCAAATTTTGGGAACCCTTTATTGACCATAATTACACCTCAATTTTGTAAATTTTGAACTTCTCAACCTTGTATAATAAAACTGCTTTTCGTTTATAATTGTTGAGAATTCTATGCCTAATTATGTATTTTTCTTAATTTTTGAATTGTAAATATTAAATTCGGGAAGATTCTATGTTTTACATGGATATCAGTACTACCACTCAACTTGTTTCAAATGTTTATTCAAAAATTAAAGAGAATGTTGTAAAATATAGAAACGTTGTTGGAAGACCTCTTACGCTTACTGAAAAAATTTTATCTGGGCATCTTTATGAGGTACCTAACAAAACTCTTACTGGTGGAAAAGACTATGTTTTTCTTAAACCTGATCGAGTTGCATTACAAGACGTAACCGGTCAAATGGTAATGCTTCAATTTATGCAAGCTGGACTTGACCAATCAGTATTACCTACAACTGTTCATTGTGATCATCTGATTAGAGCTGAAGTTCAAGGTGATGTTGACATGAAGGTCTCTCTTGATGAAAATAGTGAAGTTTTTAAATTCCTTCAATCTGCAGCCGCAAAATATGGATGTGGTTTTTGGAGACCTGGAGCTGGAATTATTCATCAAGTAGTTCTTGAAAATTATGCATTTCCAGGAGGTTTGATGATAGGTACGGATTCTCATACTCCTAATGCTGGTGGGCTAGGAATGATTGCAGTTGGTGTTGGTGGATTAGATGCAGCTGAAACTATGGCTGGGCTTCCTTGGGAGTTACTTTATCCAAAAAAAATTGGTGTTAAATTAACTGGAGAACTAAATGGATGGACAGCACCTAAAGATATCATACTAAAAGTTGCAGAAGAATTGACGGTTTCTGGAGGAACTAATTCTATTATAGAATACTTTGGTCCTGGAACAAAATCTATCAGTTGTACCGGAAAAGCCACAATTACCAACATGGGAGCAGAAATAGGTGCAACTTGTTCAATTTTTCCATATGATGAAAGAATGGAAACTTATCTAAAATATACAAACCGAGAAGAAATCGCTGAATTAGCAAATCAAAATAAAGAATTACTTGTAGCAGATCCTGAAGTCGAGACAAATCCTAAAAAGTTCTTTGATAAAGTAATTGAAATCAATCTATCTACGTTAGAACCTCATATTGTTGGCCCTCACACTCCTGATTTAGCAAGAGCAATTTCAAAATTAGGTGAAGATGTAAAATCAAATGATTATGTTGATCCAATATCTGTTGCACTGATCGGAAGTTGTACCAATTCATCTTATGAAGACATGTCTAGAGTCGCAAGTATTGCTCAACAAGCAAAAGAAAAAGGAATCAAATCTAAAATCCCCCTGTTAATTACACCTGGTTCTGAACAAATTCGTGGAACCATAGAAAGAGATGGTCAAATGGATTCTCTTAAACAAATAGGTGCAACTGTTCTGGCAAATGCATGTGGACCATGTATTGGACAATGGAATAGACCTGAATTAAAAAATGACGAAAAAAATACAATTGTTACTACGTTTAACAGAAATTTTCCAGGACGAAATGATGGTCGTAGAAGTACTTTGAATTTTATTGGTAGTCCTGAGATGATTATTGCATTAGCTTTAGGTGGCAAATTATCTTTTAATCCATTAAAAGATGAACTTACAGCTTCAGATGGAACAAAATTCAAACTAGAACCCCCAAAACCTGCACCAGAAGTTCCTGAAAATGGATTTATGATTCCTGAAGGAATTTTTATTGCACCACCTGAAGATTCGAATGATATTGAGGTAATTATTGATCCTAACAGTAAAAGACTGCAACTTTTAGAACCTTTTTCAAAATGGGATGGAAAAGACTTTGTTGATTTACCAGTTCTAGTTAAAGCTAAAGGAAAATGTACTACTGACCATATTTCTCCAGCTGGTGCATGGTTGTCTCTTAGAGGTCATTTAGACAATTTGAGTGATAACATGCTTTTGGGAGCAGTCAATGCATTTAATGATGAAGTAGGTAAGGGTAAGAATATTCTCAATAGTAAACTTGAAACATTTTCAAATATTGCAAGACAGTATAAAGAAAAACAAATTAGATGGATGATTGTAGGTGACAATAACTATGGTGAAGGTAGCAGCAGAGAACATGCTGCAATGTCTCCTCGATATTTAGGATGTACCGCAGTTATAACCAAAAGTTTTGCTAGAATTCATGAAACAAATCTAAAAAAACAAGGTATCTTGGCATTGACATTTAGTAATCCCGATGATTATGATAAAATCCTTGAAGATGATAAAATCAGTCTTGTAGATTTAAACAAATTAGAACCAAATACGCAAGTCAAATGCATCATCTCACATGCAAACGGAAGTAAAGATGAATTTTTATTAAATCATTCATATAATAAATCCCAAATTGAATGGTTCAAAAATGGTTCTGCACTGAATGTTTTGAGGAATAATCAGTAGATTTTTTTTGACGTGGGGCCGACCGGAATCGAACCGGCGACCTACGGGTCACTACAGCTCCAAACTTACATCATCCGTGAGTCAGTTTAGCTTAGTTAACCTTTGGAGCCCTTAGCGGTGATCTTTTTCGTAGACACTGTCGCCCTACCAGGCTAGGCTACGACCCCACAAACAAGAATAAAATAGACTTGAATTTTAAGTTATTTTTAACCAAGATTTATTTGCAATAATAATTAATTTACTATTGATTATCAATAATGGTAAAACCAATTTACTTAGTATTAGGTGCTATTCCAGTAATTGTAGCTCTGTTAATTTCGGTACCATTAATTATTAAAAATGAAATTCCTACATCTGCAGCAAATTATACTGATGAAATTGAAATTGAATATACAAAACATCAGTTAAAAAAGATCTCTAATGGGATTACTGAAAGAACTGGTGCACAAAAAACTGAAATTCTTTACATAAAAAATGATGGTGAGACAAAATATTCTGTTACTGAACAAGGTTATCTTAAACCTGATGTTCGATCTCATTTAGATGAAAAAAAACTTAATAAAATTAAAGCACTGATAAAAGAAACTGGATTCATTGCAATTCCATCTGAATCCTTCAAAGTTTTTGACAATGCAACTGAATATCAGAAATCAAATGTCAAAATTACTCTTAATGGTCATGTCAATCAAATACACTGGCCTCAACAAAACGTTACAAATGATTTTATTCCTCCAATAATCACTATGGTTGAATCAGAACTTGATTTAGTTATGTCTGAACTTAGTGAATAGATACAAATAGTCATTAGGAAAAATTAGAATATGCTTTCACTATCTGGCGAACGACATGATGCAAAAGGAATAATTTCTGAAAAAATAAACTCATCTGATATTTTACGCGGCTCGTCTACTCTTAAACGTGGATTCGCCCATATGTTAAAAAATGGAGTTGTAATGGATGTCACAACTGTAGAACAAGCTCAAATTGCTGAAGAATCTGGAGCAGTTTCTGTAATGGTTTTAGACAAACTCCCATCTGAAGTTAGAAAAGCTGGAGGAGTTGCACGAACCGCAAGCATTAGAATTATTGAAGATATTATGGATTCTGTTACAATTCCGGTAATGGCAAAATGTAGAATTGGTCATATTCATGAAGCACTTGTTCTTCAAGAAACTAATGTTGATATGATTGATGAATCTGAAGTTCTAACTCCTGCTGATGAGCTTCATCACATTTGGAAATGGGACTTCACTACTCCTGTAGTTAATGGTGCAAGATCCTTGGCTGAAGCTTTGAGAAGAATTGAAGAAGGAGCATCAATGATTAGAACAAAAGGAGAACCTGGAACAGGAAATGTTGCAGAAGCAGTAACTCATATTAAAAAATTAAACGATGAATTGAGAATAATTAAGGGAATATATGATTCTGGAGATAATCAAGATTTAGTTAGAATTGCAAGAGAATTCAAAGTTTCATATGATATTGTTAAACAAACTGCAAAACTTGGGAGATTACCTGTAGTAAATTTTGCAGCCGGAGGAATTGCAACACCAGCTGATGCTGCATATCTTATGTCACTTGGATGTGATGGAATATTTGTTGGCTCTGGAATTTTTAATGCCGATGATGCAAAACAAAGAGCAAAAGCAATAGTTTTAGCTACTACTTTTTGGAACGAATCTGATAAAGTTAAAGAAGCTCAAAAAATGATAGATGAAAGACAATCTATGTTAGGGTTAGATGTTAAAACACTTGAATTACGTATGCAAGATCGTGGTGGTTCAGCATGAGTCTTAATATTGGAATCTTATCTATACAAGGAGATGTTCAAGAAAATCTCCTTTCAACTAAATCAGCAATTGAACAATTAGGATTAGATGCTAAAGTATCTGAAGTAAAAACCCCTGATGAAATTTCTCAATTAGATGGTCTGATTATCCCTGGCGGTGAAAGTACAACAATTGGTCAACTCTCTCTAGTAAATGGTTCATTAAAAATCCTGAAGGAAAAAATTGAAAGTGGAATGCCAGTACTTGGAATTTGTGCAGGAATGATCATGCTTTCAAAAACAGCTGATGATCGTGTTATGGGTAAAACTGATCAACCTCTTTTAGATATTCTTGATATTAAATTGGAAAGAAACTCATTTGGCAGACAAAAAGAATCCTTTGAATCTTATGTGTCAATGGATTCTATTGGAATTCCTAAATTTAATGGTGTGTTTATTAGAGCACCATCTGTCTCTGATGTTGGTTCAGGAGTAGAAATACTTTCAAAATTTAATGAACGAATCATTGCAGTAAAGAAAGGCAATGTGATTGGTACTGCATTTCATCCCGAACTAACAGGAGATACATCATTACACAAATTCTTTGTAAATCTGATTAAGATCTCAAAAAATTAGTCAATCTCTAAATTGATAACTTCTGAGCAATTCTTTTTAAGTATATAGGCTTTTTTTTTAAAATGAAGATAAAGTTGGGATTATTTACGATTTTATCTATTTTACTATTATGCTCAATAGGAATTCTTACCATTGATACAGCATTTGCTCAAGATTCTGAAGATTACAGAGAAAACTTAACAGAAAATCTAGGTGGACAAACTGAAAAATATGAAGAGAAATTAAGAGAAATTAAAGAAAAATATCAAAAAAAGATTGATGCTCTATCTGAAAAAAACCTTCAAACATTAGAAAAATCTGAAGCAAGAAAAGAAAAACTAGAAGAAAACTCTGAAAACATACAAGAGAGATTAAAAGCAAAATCTGATATGCTAGATGATGCAGTAGGTGATGAAATAACTATAGAATTATCCGAAACTATAGCAGGTATAACTGGAAATTAAGAATGTTTAAAAAAAATTGTTTCTATTTTCTTGGATTTATCTTTTCAATTATTCTAATCTCACCAATTCAATTATCTCATGGAGAAATAGGGTCTATCTCTGTAGAATCATTTGATGTTAACTATGATATTGAGAATGGAAGTCTTGAAACAATTTACTTTGATCCTGATTTTGTTGAATTGATCATTATAATGAATACTATATCTGATGGAACTATAGAGTTGACAATTCCAAGATCTCTATTGGATGCAAAATTTGATACTTCTGACGATGTCTTTTTTATCTTAGTTGATGGTTTTGAAACTAATTACATAGAAATAGATTCAACATCTGACTCTAGAACTATTATAATTCCATTTTTTGGGGGTGATTCAATTATTGGTATTATCGGAACTGATTCTCTTAATATATTCTCAGAGGAACCTAAAATTCCATCTTGGATTAAAAATAATGCTGGATGGTGGGCTGATGGACAAATTGATGATGTTGCGTTTGTACAAGGAATTCAATACCTGATAAATAATGGCATTATGAATATCCCTCCAACTGAATCTGGAGATTTGTCTGGAAAAGATATTCCATCTTGGATTAAAAATAATGCTGGATGGTGGGCTGATGGACAAATTGATGATGTTGCGTTTGTACAAGGAATTCAATACCTGATAAATAATGGAATTTTAGTGGTATAATAGGCTCAATCTAGTAAATTATGCATAGATTTCAAGTCATTTTTGAATGGCTTGAGAATTTCAGGAATTTCAACTTTGATTGGATCTTTTAATGACAAACTTTGAGATTTTTTTTCATTCCACACTTTAGAATTAAATTCAGTTATCTCTTTGGTGATTTTACTTTGATCTTCTAAATTCTCAGGTTCGATTTGTTTTTGTTTATGTATACTTTCTTTTGAATACAAAATTTTCCAAAGATGTTCAGTTATGAATGGCGTGATTGGCGCTAATAATTTTAAAATCGTTGAGAGTGATTTATGTAGTGTAAATATGGCACCATCACGTTCTCCATCTGAGAAATTAATGCCATAAGCTCTTGCTTTAACCATTTCAATGTAATGAGCTGCAAACAAGTTCCATGTGAATTCTCTAATTGCAATTGCAGGAATAAAAAAGTTATATTCATCATAGCCTCGCTTACATTCTTTCACTAGGTTATCTAATTCGGATAGAATCCATTTGTCTGACTCACTAAGTGTTCCAGATTTTATTACTGGAAAGCTTGACAAGAATCTTGATATATTCCATAACTTACTGAGGAATTTTTTAGTTGATTCAATTTTTTGTTCATTACATCTGAAATCATATCCATGATTAATTTCACTTGCGCTCCAAAATCTAAAAGTGTCTGCACCTAATTTTTCTATCACTGGTAATGGATCTATTGCATTTCCTTTACTCTTACTCATTTTCATTCCTTTTTCGTCAAGACCATATCCCATAACCCATGCTTCAGACCATGGCTTCTTTCCTGTTAGTTGTTCACATCTTAGTAGTGTATAATACAACCATGTTCTTACAATATCTTTTGCTTGTGGTCTGATTGAAGCAGGATATACCTTTTTGAAAAATTCATCATCTCTATTGAATTTACTAATGAAAAGTGGAGATACACTTGAATCCATCCATGTATCAAATGTTCTCTCTTCCCCAACAAATTCTGTAGAATCACATTTTGTACAATTATTGATTAAACATCTTTCATTCCAAGGTTTATAGTATTTCCCAGGCTCAGGAACGTAGGGTTCTGAACATTTTTTACAGTACCAAATTGGAATTTCAGTACCATAATACCTTCTTCTAGATATTGGCCAATCGATATTGATAGATTCCAACCAATTGATTAGAATTTGTTTATGCATTGTTGGATGAAATTCTATTTCTTGTCCCAACTTTTTCATTTTTTCAACTGAATCTTTTTGTTTGAGATAATACTCTTCCATTGGAATGATTTCAATTGGAGTTTTACTTCTTTCTGAAACAGGCGTTCTATGAACAATTTCTTCAATTTTTTCTACAAAGCCATTTCTTTCCAAGTCTTCTATGATTTTTGTTCTCGCTTGTTTTGGTTTTAACCCTGCATATTCTCCAGCTGCATCTGTCATCTTTCCATCTAATCCAATTGCAACAACCTCTTCTAATTCCAGTTCTCTAAATAACGCTACATCGTTTTGATCACCATAACTACATATCATTACAGCACCAGAACCAAATTCTTTTTGTGCTGAATGATGTGTTCTTAATTCAACCTCTGCATTAGTAATTGGAACTATCACTTTCTTTCCAATATATTTTGAATATCTTTTATCTTCAGGATTTACAATAATAGTTCTACACGCACAAATTAATTCCGGTCTTGTACTGGCAATTA
The DNA here is from genome assembly GCA_029862745.1 of Nitrosopumilus sp. Lineage (NCBI taxonomy): Archaea > Thermoproteati > Nitrososphaerota > Nitrososphaeria > Nitrosopumilales > Nitrosopumilaceae > Nitrosopumilus > Candidatus Nitrosopumilus sp. Next base: position 46,628 of record JAOTWS010000007.1, read on the forward strand.
TTATTTCCTGATCTGTGTCTTTAATTTTGAATTTCATGTATACCAGTTTAGTGGATAAATCTTCGTATGTTATCTCTGCATCTGCGATAGTAGTTCCTGATACCCAATCATAGTTATTTGGTCTGTTTGCCAGGTATATCTGACCCTTCTTCCATAATTCAATGAATGTTGATTGAGTTAGAGTTCTGTACTCCTCTGAATCAGTTCTGTAGTAATTTGCAAAATCCCCACTAATTCCCAAATTTTTCATAATGAGAATCATCTCTGCTTCTAAATCATCAAGTGCATCTCTACACAAATTTAGAAATTCATTTCTATCTGTTTCTCTCATTCTGATGTTGTGTTTTTTTTCTGTGTATAGCTCTACTGGTAATCCATTTCTGTCAATTCCTATTGGGAAATAGACATTTTTTCCAGCCATTCTTGCAGTGCGTGCAATCATATCGATCTGTGAATAATGTGCTGCAGCTCCAATATGCCATGGTCTACCTGAAGGATATGGGGGAGGAGTATCTATGGTAAAATTCTCATTTTCTGGTTTGAATTCATAAGTTTTTTCTTCTTCCCATTGTTTTAGAATATTTTTCTCTAACTTTGGATCCCATGCTTTTTCTGATATTTTAGGTTCCATTTTTTATCTATCTTGAAATATTTGAAATAATATGAGATCCTTTATTGTAGCCTTCATATATGTAAACTCCAAGTGCTTCTACATTTGACGGCATTTTAGGCGCTAATAATTTGATAATCTCACTTGAAAGATTTTCTACCGTAGCTTCCCCTTCTAACAAATAAGTAGTATTTTTTGGAACTTGTAACTCAAACATTCCTTTAGGACCTTCAAATTGAATATGATAATGTGACTCATCTTCCTTTCTCAAGTATTTTCTATTTATGAAAAATTTATGATCAAACACATTTACAACCTCTTTGATGATTTTTTTTGCTACCCCAAAATCTAATAGTAAATTATCTTTCATCTGTCCTACAAGTTCTACCATTACAGAAGATGTATGCCCGTGCAGAATAGAACATTTTTCAACTAATGGAAGTATGTGTGCATAATCAAATGAGAATGATGCATCTTCTAAAAATATAGAACCTGTCTGAGGCGATTTTTCATAAAATACAATATCTTGTAATTCTTTAATTTGTGCAACATATTTTGCATGACCAATTGCCATTACTTTGTCTTTTGGAAAGTCTTCTTTGATCTGTTTGTATTTTTCAATATCTTCATCATTGTCAATTACTTCAATTAACCCCTTCTTTGTCTTAAAATCTACAGTAATTTCTTTTCTGTTCTTTAAGACAATCTTGTGATTATATTCATATTCTTCTTCAAGAAAGGTGAGCATCTGTGCAATGGTCAACTCTGTTCTTGTCCTAAGCAAATTTCCCTTTTTATCAACATATCTAAAATCTGAATCCATTATTGTTGGAGTTGAAGCCATGTGAAGTCATCTTATTTTGGATATAATATAAATTCCGTAATGGTTGTGCCTAAAAATATATCCTTTGTAACTATACGAAGGAATTCAGGATTTTTGCTAGATTTACATCATTTTTTGTAATGCCTCCAGCATCATGAGTTGTCAATTCCACTGTAATTCTATTGTATACATTAAACCACTCTGGATGATGATTCATTTTTTCAATCTCCATGGCTGCTCTGGTCATAAAACCAAATGCCTGATTGAAACTATCGAATTGAAACTCCTTGTGTAGTTTTTCATTAACAACACTCCATCCTGATAGATTCTTTAATTCATCCTCAATATCTTGTTGGGATAATCGTATCATACTGTATTATATTTAATGTTAAATTAAAAGATTGATTCATTACCTTTTATGGAATATGTGATATAAACCATGGATGAAATAAACAAAAAATTACTTGAGCATATCAAAAATTCTATTTCTGAGATTGTTAAAGTGAAAAAAATTGGAATCGCTTTTTCTGGAGGCGTAGACAGTGCATTAATCTCTAAAATATGCTCTGACATGAATTATGATATTATATTGCTTACAATTGGATTCCATGAATCTCATGATATTTTATTTGCAAAACAAGTTAATGAATATCTAAAATACCCTCATCATGTTTTAGAAATTGATTCAGATACATTTCCTTCAATATCCTCTAAAATTCACCAAACAATAGAGACTGATAATTTATCTTGGAATGAAAACTGTATTGCTTTTCATTATGTTTCTAAACTAGCAAACTCTTTAGAACTTGACACTGTAATTACAGCAAATGGAATAGATGAATTATTTTGTGGATATAATGTATATAGAGAAGTATTTTCTGAAGGAGAATCAAAAATTAACCAAGTCATTCTTGCTAAATTAGATAATGAATTAAAAATGATGAAGGCTGTCAATCTAGTTGCATCTGAATTTGGAGTAACAATACTTCAACCATTACTCTCACAAAAATTCATCGAATATGCAAAAACTGTCCCAATATCTGAAAAAATTCATGACTCTGAAGATCTATATCGTAAACACATTATACGAAAATTAGCCCAAGAAATTAATGTTCCAGAACTTTCTTGTACAAAACGAAAAAAAGCATTACAGTATGGCTCTAAAATTCACAAGGCTTTACTAAAAACTAGATAAATTTCTTAACTGTACTTTGAACTGATTTTTCTACATTACTAATGATTGTAGGTGATGCTCCAAGGTGTTTTTCTGGTGAAAATATTGCATCAATTTCTTTATCGGTTAGCTTTGAGGAAAATGCTTTATCCCTTTTGATTGCATCCTTGTAGAACATTCCTTTATCGTTTGCCTCAAATGCAACTCTCTGAACATCTCTATATGCATGAAATCTTGGAATACCTTTTTTGATTAGTGCTTCTAAAACAAATTCTGCAAAGATTTGGCCTTTTGTGATGTATAAATTATCTATAATTCTTTTCTCATTTACCAACAAGTTTGAAATAATTCTGGTCATAGTTTCTAACATTTCGTCAACTAAAATGGATACAGTTGGTATTACAAATCTTTCATTGGCTGAATTTGAAAGATCTCGCTCATGCCATAATGGAATATTTTCAAATGCAACCGCGACTTGACTTCTTACTAATTTGGATAGTGATGATACTCTTTCACTCTTTATTGGATTTCTTTTTACAGGAACTGCACTGCTTCCCATTTGCCCTTTTTTGAATTGTTCTGCAACCTCTCCGATCTCAGTTCTCTGTAAATTTCTAATCTCTATTGCAATTTTTTCTAATGTAGCACCAATTAGTGCCAACTCAAAAACATATTCAGCATATCTTTCTCTAGGAACAACTTGAGTTGTAACTTCTGCTGGAAATAATTTTAATCGCTTTGCAGCTCTTTTTTGTACTTCAAGTGACTTTACGCCCATTAGTGAGCCTGTCCCTACAACACCCAATGTCTTGCAAATCAAAATTCTTTTCTTTATCTCTTCAATTCGCTCTACATGTTTTGCCATCTCTGCAGCCCAGTTTGCAAATTTCAATCCAAATGAAATAATACTTGCATGTTGACCATGTGTTCTACCAACTGCTGGAATCTTTGCATGGTTTACTGCTTTTTTTGCAAGAATTGATGCCATCTTTGCAACTTTAGGCTCAATAATTTGTAATGCATCTCTCATCTGCATTGAATTACTAGTATCGACTAAATCATTACTTGTAAGACCATAGTGAATCCATGGTCTTGCATTTTTGCTACATTTTTCACTAAGTGCTTCTACCAAGGCTGCAGTGTCATGATCACTTTTTGCCTCTAACTGTTTGATTCTTTTTGCAGTGATTTTTCCAGACATTACAGCTCTGTGAATTTCTTTACCTACACTTTTTGAGATCATTCCTATCTCGCTTTGGGAAATGGCAACAGATCCTTCGATCTCCAATTGATAATCTACTTTCTTTTGTTCACTGAAAATATCCATCATTTCTTTTGTGCCATAACGACCATTATCGATAGGTAAAATTGCCAATATTCTTAGTCATTTTACATTGAAAATAAATCTACTTATGAAATCAATGTTCATAATTTCTTTAGAGATTAAATCTACTCTGACTCTTAATTTATGGCAATCACAAAGACAGCCTTTTTGCTATCACATTCGCTTGCAATCTGGACACACCTTCTTTCTCCAATATTGCACTGTATCCATTTTAGTATCGCTGTGTCACTTTGAAAGTCCCTTTTTTCACTTGAAGAAGAATTTTGATCAAATACAATATCCAAAACCCAATTAGTATGTAATACAAAATACTTACATCCGGCTCTTCTAGAATTTCTCTTGATTCTTCATCTACAGGCTGATCAAATGGTGGTATGTATACAATTCCAAGAAAAATTGGTATTGTTACTAGAATAATAATTGGTATTACCATGATTTCTAATTATATGGACTATAATTTGTATAAATTTTTGCTACTGAATGAAAATACATGTCTCTCATATCTTCTTCTACTGATACTGCCAATAAATTAACAATGTCTGTTGCTGTAATTATACCAACAACATCCCCCTTATCAATTACGGGTAATTTTCTTACTCCACTTTTATGCATCAAATCTCCTGCAGCTCTCACTGTTTCATCTGAACTTATCGAAATCAATGGTGATGACATTATCTGTTTTATGGGTGTACTAATTTGATATGCATGAGCAGCAACTTTTACTGCAAAATCCCTATCTGTGACAATTCCTACTGGTTGGTTATTTTTCATAATAATTATTGCTCCAACTTTTGCATCTTCCATCATTTTTGCAGCTTCATTGATTGTCATTGTTGCATCTATGGAAACAACTGATTTAGTCATTACATCTGCTATTGTCATTATTTTTGCCTCTGTCATTTTACGAATTAACTTGTATCTCATTCCATATTTGGATCTTCTAGAATCTCAAAGCTGAAAATCATACAAGATAATCTAAATTTACTTTAAATAAAAAACTGATTAATTTTTTTTATTTTCCAGAATAATCTTAAATTATTTTGACTTTACTACTCTCAATAATTTGCAAAGTTTTTTGAAGTTATTTTTCTATAATACCTGTATCTTGTAAAACCCATTCTAGGGATTTGAAATACCATTGTTTAAAATTTTTCTCATCAATTACCCAATCTGGGTTTGCTCTTAGTTCTGCAAGTAACTGATTGGCTTTTTTTGTAATTGTTGCTTGATCTAACCCATTTTATAGTTGCTTTTGTTTAATTTAAAATTGTTTTTAGAAATCTTCTGATGATTTAAATTGGATTGAAAGAAAATTTTATCAATACTGATGTCTACTGTTATTCCAAAAAAAATTGGAGAAAATCAATACCAAATTGAACCTGATTCAAATCTTGGAATGAAAGTACCTGTGAGAATCTATGCTGATGAATCTCTTTTGCAAAAAATGCTGTCTGATAGAACAATAATGCAGGCACGAAATGTTGCTTCAATTCCTGGAATTATAGGCCACAGTGTTGTATTGCCTGATGGTCATGAAGGTTATGGTTTTCCTGTTGGTGGTGTTGCAGCTATGGATGCTGAAGAAGGGATGATTAGTCCCGGTGGAGTTGGATATGATATTAATTGTGGAGTAAGATTACTTCGTTCAAATTTAAGCGAACAAACAGTTCGTTCAAAACTAAAGGAGCTTGTAACTGATCTTTTCAATTCTATTCCATCAGGTGTTGGATCTAAAGGTGCAGTTAAGCTAACCCATTCAGAACTTGATGAAGTTTTAGTAAAAGGAGTTAATTGGGCAATTGACAATGGTTATGGTTCATCACATGATTCTGATGTATGTGAAGAGAATGGCCAAATTCAAAATGCTGATCCAAACGAAGTTTCTGATAAAGCAAGAAAAAGAGGTGCACCTCAACTCGGAAGTTTAGGTTCTGGAAACCATTTTCTTGAAGTACAAAAGGTTGCAGAAATTCATGACGAAGAAGCAGCAAGTCGAATGGGAATTAAAGAAGGTACTATTACAGTTTTGATTCATTGTGGTTCTAGAGGTTTTGGTCATCAAGTATGTAGTGATTATCTTAGAATTTCTGAACAGGCAATGACAAAATATGATATCAATTTACCTGATAGAGAACTTGCCTGTGTCCCTAATAATTCTGATGAGGGTGAATCCTACAGAAAAGCAATGTTTGCAGCATTAAATTTTGCATGGAGTAATAGACAAATGATAACTCATTGGACAAGAAATTCTTTTGAACGTGTGTTTCATCAATCCGAATCTGATCTTGATATGAAATTAGTTTATGATGTTGCGCATAATATTGCAAAAGTAGAGAAACACAAAGTTGATGGCAAAGAACGTAAACTTGTAGTTCACAGAAAAGGTGCTACACGAGCATTTCCTGCAAACCGAGATGAAATACCATCAAAATACCGTGATTTGGGCCAACCTGTTTTGGTTCCGGGTTCAATGGGTACTGCAAGCTGGATTTTACTTGGAAAACCCAATTCTATGAGTTTGAGTTTTGGCTCAACTGCTCATGGGGCAGGAAGAACAATGTCTAGATCCAAAGCTAGAAGAAATTACACTGAAGATGATGTAAAAAAATCCTTGAATGACAAGGGCATATTTATCAAAGCATTAACTCGAGATGGAGTTGTAGAAGAAACTCCTCTTGCATACAAAGATGTTGATGCTGTAGTTAACGTCTCTCATAATCTGGGAATTGCCACAAAAGTTGCAAAATTAGTACCTATTGGTGTGATTAAAGGTTGAATGAAGAAGATTCTGAACTTGAACGATTAAAGGCAAAACGACTAGCTGAAATGCAAAAAAATATTTCTTCTAGAAAAGATCAAAGTCCTAAATCTCCAGAACAAGTAATCCCACCAAATCCGCGAGATTTATTGGTCAAAATACTTGGATTTAGAGGATTAGAAGTGTTAGAAAACGCTGAATCTCAATTTCCAAATGAAACTAAAATTATTGTTGAAAAACTATCTGAATTAATTAAAACTGGTGACATCAATGAAATTATTGATGGAGGGAAACTGTTGACATTATTTAGATCAGTTGGGATAAATGTTCGAATGAAAACAAACATCAACATTGAACAAGATGGAAAATTTATATCCTTAAGCGATAAACTTAGTAACCAATCCTCTAATGATAATGATGAATAATGAATATTGTTTTAGAAGTTGGAACAAAAAATTATGTCGATGATTTACTTATAATTAAAAAAGCTCTTTCCCATATGGAAAGCTTAGTTGGCGCATATAATGGATATGTACTAAGTGAACCATCATCAAAATTTGGATGGACATTTTTTAAATTGTCCTTTAAACCAAATTTACAAAATGGTATTGAAGAAAAATTTTCTGACATGATACAAAAATATCCTTCAAGTGATCATACACAAAAATTTGCAGATTTTATTAATGATTTTTTTATTTCTAAAGGTAGCGACGTTAAAATAAAAATATCTGATTAAACTCTTCTTCCTCTTTTTCCACCTTTCTTTCTAGTGGTATCATGAGGAATTGGTGTTACATCATCAATCCTTCCAATTTTAAAACCGCCTCTTGCTAAAGCTCTGATTGCAGCTTGTGCTCCTGGACCAGGTACTCTGGAGCCAACCCCTCCTACTGCACGAACTCTAATATGGAACCCTGTGAATCCTTTGGTTTTTCCAACCTCTACTACTGCATTTGCAGCTTTCATTGCAGCAAATGGAGATGATTCGTATCTGTCAGCGTTAACATGTACACCACCAGAACTAATGGATACAGTTTCGCCACCTGTCAGGTCGGTCATGTGAATAATTGTATTATTATAACTACTGTAAATGTGAACTATTCCCCATTTCTCAGGACCATCTTTCTTTGCTGTCGGCTCAGATTGTGTTTCTTCAACTTCTGATTCAACTTCGTCTACAACTGACTCAGTTTCTTTAATTTCCGCCTCAATTTTCGACAATGTCTATCCACACCTTAAAGGGTTTAAAAAACATTGATTTTTTGACTTTATTCCATTTGGTCACTTGACTTAAAATTTGTGATTCTTCATATACTGTGGTATTCTGGTTAATTTTAATGACATCTATTTTTTTATTAGCACTCGGAATTGGGGTTGCAACTCTTTTATTGGCTTCTGCTATATTCTCCTTTCTGACACCGCTCTCCGATTTTGTTTTATCCCCTCAAGAACAAAAATGCCAACAAATAGCCAATGAAGGTTACAAAATTCATAAAATTTACCCTAATTCAAATCCAGATGAATTACCTAATAATGATTTTCAGCGTTTGATGTATTTAGATGATTTATGGATAAAAGAGTGCGTTTCTGTTTTACCTGCTGATTCTATATTTAATATCGTAAATAACGTAGAAAGAAACTCTCCATATGGTGAATAGTTATCTAAAGTGTTTCCATCCTAAATCTTTCAGACGAAAAAAACCATTATCTTTTTTCACATAAACGCCATTACCAGAAGTAACATATCCAATCTCGATGATTGGAATCTTGTAAATTTTAGCATTTTTTTGAACTATTTTTTTGTATTTAGGCGACACTGTAAATACAAATTCATACTCTTCTCCTCCATGAAAAATTAAATCATTTAAATTAAGTTTTTGAGATTTTGCATATTTTTCTAAATCTGTCATATGTGGAAGATTGTTGATAACAAATTTCTTTTTACTTTGTTTTGACATTTCATTTAATGTTGTAGATAAACCATCACTAGAATCCATTGATGATGAAAAATATTTTTTATTTTTTAAACCAAATTTTAATTGAGGTTTTGGTTGTGTTACTGATTTAATTGCTTTTTTCACAAAAATATCATTTCCCTTTTTCTTATTGAGAAGTATGTTTAATCCAGCAGATGTGTAGCCAAACGGTCCAGTCACAAATATTAGATCCTTTTTTTTAGATCCTTTTCTTTCTACTATTCCATCTGTCTCTCCAAAAATACATACATTGAAAACAATCTCTTTCCCTTCATTTGTGTCTCCTCCAAGAATAGAAATACCGTATTCATTACATGCCTTTTTAAAACCTATTCCAATTTCATTAATTTTTGAGCGTAAAATTGTCTTTGGTAGATTTACTGAAATTATCCCAAATTGAGGTTTTACACCCTTTGCAGCAAAATCACTTACACATGCAACAATACTTTTTCTTGCAGCATCTGATAATTTCATTTTAGATGGAATATCTGTACTTTCAACTAATGTGTCTGTCTTCACTGCAATTTTGTTTTTCCCAAATTTCCAAATTTCAACATCTTCAGTTACAAACTTCTTACTACCTAATTTACTCTGAAAGATCTTGATTATTGATGATTCATCTAACTTTCTCATAACTCTGATTCACCAACTCTAATGCATCCTTTACGATTTTTTTACATTTTATCTCATTATTAGATTCTGCTGAAACCCTAATGATATCTTCTGTGTTTGATTTTCTGATTAGGATCCAACTATCCTCATCAATAATCCCTTTTATCCCATCTAATGTATTTACTCCTGAGTATTCTTTTGAAATTTTAGATGTCAATTCTTCAATTACTTTATCATGAAAATTTGAATCAACTTTTATTTTCTCTCTGATTTGACAATAACTTTCCATGTAATTCAAAATTTCATTGAATTCTGATGTTCCTAACATTGACGCAATTAGTCCGCTTGTTATAATCCCATCTCTACAATAATTGAATTCTGGTAAAATAAATCCACCACTGCTCCCTTCACCTCCAGCTTGCGCATTATTTTTTAACATTAGATCAATCACATTTGCTTCTCCTACTTTGGATCTTTGTACTGTTCCACCCTTTTCTTTGATGAATTTTTCAACTGAAATACTTGTATCTATACTTAGGACAAAATCTTTGTATCCTAATCCTAGAGATTTCGCTACTCCTAACCCTAATGTCACATCTGGAGCTTGTTTTTTTCCTTTTCTAACTACGACTAAACGATCTCCATCTAAATCAAATGCAAATCCTATTTCTTTTTTATTTGATATTGTAATTAATTCATATAACTCATCGGATGTGGGATCTGGACCTCTGGAACATCCTAAAAGACTTTCATTTAGAATTTCAATATCGCATCCAATTATTTTCAATAATTCAGGTGCATACCCGCTAGCAGCCCCTCCACCTATATCCACAACTATTTTTGGATTATTTTCTATGCTTCCTATGATTTTCTTTGCATCGTCTATATACGTAGATGTAATATCATTTTCAGTGCCTATTTCTGTTTTTAATTTTTTTTGATACTTAATAATTTGTGGAAGTTCTTGTTCATTAATTCCTCTACCTTCAATAATGAATTTCATCCCATTCCATTCAATTGGGTTATGAGATGATGAAATAACTAATCCCGCACCATATTTCCTTGCCTCTCTAAAAACTACAGGAGTTGGTGCTGTTTCTAAATTGAAAACATTAATCCCTCTTCCCATTAATCCCGCACTAGCTGTTTCTTTTATAATTGAGCTTGATGGTCTGGTGTCTTTACCAACAACACATTTTTTTGATTTGATTAATGATGAAAAATTACCACACAATTCTAAAATGTCATTTAGATTAAGGTCCTCTCCAAATATTCCTCTTATCCCAGAAATTGTTTTTTTCAATTAATCCAACTCAGAAAGACTTTTTATTAACTCTGATGGGTTTATCCAAACGTGCCTTGGTAGCTCAGCCTGGTAGAGCGAACGCCTCGTAAGCGTTAGGCCGCGGGTTCAGATCCCGCCCGAGGCTTTTAACACTAGTTTTAATAACCCTAACTACATACATTACGATGAAAGAAGATATCGATATGGTCATCACAAAAATAGTTTAAATGGACGGTGACCTAAAAGATCAGGAGACAGGTTCTACATCATATTATAAAAAATATCTCAAAATGTTTTACATATGAGTCATATTTGGAATATGAACGCTATAACTTTACCAGTATTTTTTGTGATTTGTTTTGAGGATCAGTCCACAGGTCGGGATCCATTTTTTCTCCCATTTGCTTGATGAATTCTTCAGTGTTGGCCCTTATTTGCTCTAGTACTTTTTTGGTAACCTCCATGTCTTTTTTCGATATTTTATCCAATCCCATATTTCTTATCTCCAAAATTGAATCAATTATTGGATCCACTACATCTTTGGATTTTTTGGTCATAAAGATTAGATTATTTCTCCTATCTTTTGGGTCTGATTGTCTTGTAAGATACCCTTCTTTTTCCATCTTGTCTATCACTGGTACAAGAGTAGGGGCCTCAACAAATATCATATCTGCAATAGTCTTTTGAGTAATCCCCTCTTTTATTGAAAGTACAGCAATTATCTTCCATTGTGCACCTGTTAAGTCAAAACGTTCATGCATCTTAATGTCTGCTGCTTTTTCCCATGATTTAGCTGATGTTTTTAGCAAAAGTCCTATGCTTTCTCTAAGATCTAGTGTTTTAATTTCAGATTACCTCTTTACCTTTTTCTTTTTTCAATATGTGTTATATATGTAGTAATTAGTCTTATATTAATTAAGAATTAAGTCATTTAAATATAATCATTAGTATCCTAATCTTTATTATTTACAACAAATTAGTCAAAATAATGGGGGCTGTGTTTACTCAGTTGTGTAAAATCAAAGAAACAAAATTATCAAGAAATAGCAAAAAATTATTTTACCTTATCTTTTTATGTATGATTTCAGTTTCTCTTATCCAAGTTACCTATGCCCAGACTGAAAGTAATGATAATGATGTTAAGATAGATGAGCAAGTAACTCTGTCTGACGACCTACTTTCTGATCCAATAGCACAAGACCTTCTAAAAAAGATAGAACAGACACGAAAGTTCATTGCTGAATTGGAGCAAAAGGAGTTTGAAGAAAATCAAGCAAAACAAAATCTTGAAGAGAAAAGAATATTATCCTTGAAACACCTCCAGCAGGATTTAGAAGAATGGGAGAGGTTATGGGAGAAGCATTCATCAAAGAATGCATTTGAGAGTTTTGTAAGCAAGAAACCTGAATATGTACGAGGCGTATTCTGGGATCAGTTTGAATTCAAGGAACAAAAGGTCAAAGCAGGACGAGAAGCTCTAAAACAAGTTTTACTAGATGGCGGAAGTCTAAAGGATGCACGAGATGCATACCACAAAGCAGCCACAACAAAAAAGATTGAATTAATTGAAATGAATGCACAATTTAACGTAAAACATAATCTGGCATACTATGGACAACAACAACTATTCAACTCTACAGGGCAGTTCCACCCTTCACCTGCAGCTGAGACAAGTATTGCACAGTACTATACTGATTACAGACTAGATCCAACATACTTGTTGGCAAATCCAGATGATGAATATTCAGCTAATTATGGATCAAATACAAGTCTCGATATGCAATGTAGATCAGATTATGTAGTTGTACACAGAACAAATCAAAACGATTACGTTTGCATCCAAGAGTCCACTGCAGAAATATGGGAACGACATGAAATGGGTAAAATTGTAGACAAGGAAGAAAAAATATCAGTTGATGAAAATTCTATGGTACAAAATGTAGCTACTAACCCCGGTACTCAATGTCGTGAAGGATACACTGTGTTGTATCACATAACAGAATCAAATTATCAGTGTGTTTCAGAATCCACTGCAGAAAAATGGCTAAGTGCTGGAACAGGCGAGGTCCATGATCTACTACAATACATCTCAGGAAAAGATCAATACAAGATAATATTGGATGAGGTCTATGAGATTAATCAGGAAATATCAAACATTGATGAAGAATATGACCTCAAGCTAGTCCAATTAGAAACCAAATATGATGATATCCTAAAAGATGTCGAAAAATCTGCAAAACAGGTAGAGAAAGATCTGCTAAGTGAATTTCATGCAAGTCAAACTATGACCAAAGATGATCTAGGCAAAAAAATAATTGTCGTGAGAGACAATCTTGAACTAGAAAAAAAGAGTATAATTCAAGATAAATCAAATGCAATCATATCTCTTGAATCAGAGCTAAAAGATATGATGCTTGACATTGCAAAAAAATACGAGAATGATTCAGACATTGAAGTAATCTGGAGTACTGTAAAGTCAACCTATGAGGCAGTTCCAAGAAGATAATCTTGAAATTCAAACAGATTTTAAGAAATAAAAAAGAATAATTATTCTAGAACTGATTTAATGAAAAATAATTTTGGTTCTTAAGACGAAAAACTACCAGCAGCATCTTGGTGAGATCCTTTGAAGATTAGTACGATATTTGATTAGAGTATACTGACACAATTCTAACATTAAAACAAAATAACATGTCAATTTACTTTATGCTATATTCCTGTATAAAAGATAGATACAACAATGCTTGTCTAGATCTTTTTTTATTTTTATTTCAAATAGTTTATAATTGTACATTTGATCTTTTCATATCATTCACTGATGATTTGACTGGATAAATTATTCTTGAACCTTTTCTACAAACTTTGTAATTATCCCAGCACGAATCAACAAATGCTAAACTGAGAGGAAGTACGTACATCATCATGGATATTTATTGATGGCAACAAATAATTCTTTTCGCCTTCTTTTTAATTTAGTTTATAACATTTGCTATTAAATCATAATTTAATCAAACCTTATCTTTTGAATATATCATTGTACTATAATGAAAACAAACCAGACAATATTTCTTAGTGCAATAATTGCAATAGCGGTTCTGGCATCAGTGAATGTACTGAATACGAGCAATGAAGCAGTAGCACAAGTAACAGAAAATAATCTTCAAGAGAGAACAATCTCTGTTACAGGTATGGCTAATACCTTAGTAGAACCTGATTTGCTAGTAATCACATTTGGAATGGAAACACAAGAAAAGACTGCAAAAGAGGCACTCGATACAAACTCTAATGCAATGAATGACGTGATAACTGCAATCAAGACCACAGGAATTGTAGAAGATGAGATTAGTACTTCTCAGTTTAGCATATATCCAATCTATGATGGATTTGAGGATCCATTAACTAAAAGATGGACACAAGAACTCAGAGGATACCAGGTCACAAACACCATATCTGTAAAAACCACTAGTTTGAATTTGGCAGCTGAAATCATTGATAATGCAGTAACTGCAGGTGCAAATAGAGTAGATAATGTATACTTTACAATCTCTCCGGACAGACAGACAATGCTAAAGGATGATTTGATTGGACGAGCCATAGAGAATGCAAAAGAAAAAGCTGAAAAAGCACTCTCTCCACTTGATTATACAACTATTGGAGTCAAGGCAGTATCTTTATCTGACTTTGCAATACCTCAACCCATGCCAATGTATGACATGGCATTTGAAAGTATGGCAGTAAAATCAGCACCAACACCAATATTCTCATCCGATCAAGAAATCAATACCAGCGCAAATGTGGTATTTCTAATTGGGAGTAAATAGCCCAATCTTTTTTTCCTTTTAAATAAATTACAACTATACATTTGTGAAAAATATCAATACCTATCTTCCTTTGTTTATGATAATTGCAATAATTGGAGTATAGTACAATGTCATAATGTTGATTCACTTTATTTTTTGTTATATTTTTCTTTTATAGGATGATGATCTTTTGATTCCCGATCTGTTAGGACTCTGAATGGTTGCGTTCAAAATCCACCGAGACTTTGTTTTGTTAATTTTTTTTAATAATATATAGAAAATTCTTAAGAGATTGATTCATCAAAGGTTTCAATATCTGTTTCTAACTCTTTTCCTAAACCTTTCCACCATTGCTTTGTTTGATCTGTCATATCTTCTCTAATTATTTGCGTAAAATTGTCCTTTATAGATCTGTCGATTGATTAATAATTAATCATTTCATAACATATTCTAAAATAATTTTACTTCTCTTGTTTCCTTTTCATTTTTCTGTATATGATTATCAAAAGTGTACCTCCTGCACATCCCCAAAATAATTCTGATGTGCCGTTTCTTATTCCATATGATTCAAATAAACCTACAAAGGCTAACGACATTACTGCAACAAGAACTAATCCTACAATTTCAAGTATCTTTACCATGATCTTCTGTTGCAATCATGTACTATCAAAAAGATATATGGTTTTGTAAATTAGTTCATTTGTGGATAAATATCTTTTAGTGATCTTGATCTTTATGGTTGTGACCATTCCTATAGCATTTGTTGAACCTTCTACGGGTCAATTCAGAGATCCACCGCTTATTCCACTATTTTATGCAGCTATAGGTGGAATTATAATTATTCTGGTTTATAGCTCTTACAAAGATAAAAAAGACCGCCAAAAGGCTAACGCTAAAAGGAGATCTAGAAAATAGATTTTAAAGCTCTAACCCAAATGATTCAGCAATACTTGAAAAATTCATGTATGAATCTAAATACTGTCTACCTTTAGGAGTTATTACAAAAGTGTTCTTTCCATCAAATTCGATTTTATTAATTAAACCTGCACCGGTTAAATTCTCTAAAAATTTAGATAATCTTGAATGTGATAAATTTGCCTTGGTGAGAAGAGATGTTGTTTTAATGCCTTCTTGACCCGATTGTTGAGTGGCAGTTAGTAAATCCGCAACAATTTGCATACTAGTTCTATAGGAAGTCATATTCTACTTATTCTCAAACTCAGATATAAGGGTATTACCATTAATTCAGATCAGATAAATAAGCTTCAAGTTGATTTTCATCCAATGTCATCCCAATCATCTATACCGTGGTTTGATGACTTTGTGGGTGTTGCTTATAGATACTATGATCTTAGAATGAACGTTGTTCCATTATTTACTGACAGAAAAAAATCTACATCCATTTGGCATGATATTATTCACTGGTGGGTAGATCCATCCATTAAAATTAGATTTTTAGAAATGGTTGATAAGTATTGGTTTATCCTTGGTGCTGATTCCCAAAAGCCTGAAACCAATCTATCTTTTTTCAAAGAATTACCAAAATCTGAAAATTATACACGATTTAAGAAGGGTCATGGAGGAGAAGCATATCTAAGATTAGGAGTTTATACAAAAAAAATCCTTAATGATGTAAAAAAGGACGCTCTATGTGATTGTGGGCATGAAGCTCAAGATCACGATGAAGGAGACTGTGATGTATGTCTTTACAACAAATGTGATTGCAAGAAATTTTCTAGTTTTCAAATAAATTTGTTGAAAAAAAAAAAAATTATTACTGACATTAAATTTTTAGAAGAAAAAAATGTAAAAAGTGATCCTTTTGTTTGGAATTGTATTAATATTAACAAGTATTCAAAATCTAAAAAAAACTAATCTAAATGTTTGTTAACTCTAATGTGTTCTCCTGGATAATATTCGTCTAATTTTTTGGAATAACATTTTCCACAAAGTGTTCCTTCTATACCCCATTCGTCCATTGCTCTGAAATGTAATTGGACTTTTTCGCTACAAATTACACATTTGTCTTTTATCCCCAAAGTATCTTTGTTCTTTTTAATCAATATAAAAAACATTCTAGAATACATGTACTTAGAAAAATTATGTTAAATATTACTGGTTTATAGGTAACTTAGGTAGAGTCTGATCAATGTAAACCTCCTGCAAGATTTTTACTTGGTTGGATCTCTACCCTCCTAATTAAAATAAACTGTTTGCCAATTTTTTTAATGCCGCAATTTCCTCCTCTTCCTGCCTGATCTTCTTATCGATCACGCGAAGCATTGTGTCATTCCAAACATGCTGAGAGAAAAAATTATGTTTGGTATTTGCTAATTCAATTTCATCATCTACTACTGTATCTTCAAGAAATTTGGTTACTATTACATCCGTAATTTTTAAAATTCTTGAATTAAGTTTAAAACTACGAAAAATAGGTTCCAATTTTCTTATATCTTCTTTAAAGTCTCCTTTTGATTCAATGATTTTTTTATGTAGTATTCTAAAGTACACTGCAACAAAAAATAAAGTTGCATATCTTTTTGTTTTATGACCTCCTTGTTTTCCATATCTCAATGATTTTTTTGCAAATTCTTTAACAAGATATGGATAGAGTAAAATTCTATAATCATCTTTTAAATTATCATTAAAAATATCATCATACTTACTTCCTCTTGGGAGAAATTGGGCCGGTGAACTATATGCTTCAGTTGGTCTTTGTTCTATTCCTGCAACCAATGATTGAATTGCATCTTTGGCAACAATTACTTTCTTATGATTATCTGGAAGATAATTATTATATGTTGAATCTCCCTCGTATTCACATTGCTTTGATTTTGTTTTTGTATCAAAAGAACCTGCTTGAATTTCATAAAAGTAACCACAATTTTTCAATTGTGATTTAATTGATTTGTGGAAATCCATTAATGAAACGAGATCTTTTCCTCTTACTGAGTTTTGAGAATTTCTATATTTTGTAATGTTATTTTGTTCTTGTTCATCATCCGCTTTGATAATTGTAACTGTCATAGAACCCTCCATGTTTTTTGTTCTCTTTGAATGATCTAAAATTGAATTTGATGTTTGCGCACCATTAACAATTTGAGGAGCATAAAGATCTATAATATTTTCTCCTAATTCTGTAAAATCACTAACTACAATCGTGATCCCATTATTATAAAAAAAGAATTTATCTGGATTGCTTTGAAGTGTTTCACGCAAT
Source organism: Nitrosopumilus sp. (assembly GCA_029862745.1). Taxonomy (NCBI): domain Archaea; kingdom Thermoproteati; phylum Nitrososphaerota; class Nitrososphaeria; order Nitrosopumilales; family Nitrosopumilaceae; genus Nitrosopumilus; species Candidatus Nitrosopumilus sp. Next base: position 64,231 of record JAOTWS010000007.1, read on the forward strand.
CCTTTGTTAACTGTAGTCTTGAATTGCATCCACTGTCTGATATTTGATTCAAACACATAATCTCTATTTCTACTAACAAATTCAGTCAGTTCTCTTAACTTTAAAATACCTAATACTGTATTTTCATGTCTGAGCATTTTCTCTAATTTAATTGATGATTTTTTACCCGCCGCAGGTTTTTTTATGCGATCCCATAGTTTTTGAATTATTACGCTTTCATCAGTAATCTCAACTAATTCATCTTCATATTCGACTTTTTGATCTGTAACATAACAGCATTTTATCTTTAGATTTTTTTCTTTAATTTTTGTTACAAGTTGAGCTAATTCTGGTCTCATTCTTGTTACGTCTTTTGCAAGTAATCGTTTAGTATCTTCTTTGAATTTTGCAATTGCTTCTAGTGAGTGTGATGTCCCATATTTTGCTTGAAATAATCTAATTGTATTATCTGAAAAATCTACTGGGAGATAGGCATCAATTCCAAGATCATTTGCTCCGTCAACAATAGCATCAGCTGCATCATCTTCTGTTGCCTCAAAGACTCTGGTAAGAATCCATTGAAGAAAATTATTACCTTTTTCGACCTCACTTTTAGAATTTTCTGCATATTCATGAATACTTCCTCTTATATTTTCTGCAAAACCTTCTAGAGGTATACTAGAATTTTTTTGTACCAAAAGCGTATGAGAACCTGGTATGTATTCTAACAATCCATTTCTATTTTGAGCCAACCTGTTTTTCTAATATGTTATATATTTAGAGAATTAGGTAATTATGTAATTACCATTGCTTCTTGTAACTTTTTTAATAATGCTTATCCCTAAGATACCGCGTCGCAAGGGTTCCCATCTTAAGATATGCTAATAAGATGGCTAAAAGGTATAGGTCATTTTGTAATCTCAAAAGATGTTTATTAAAAAGGAATAAAGTAAGAATCTTAAATTAATTACATATATGTTTCCAAAATATCCTGACTTTCATTTTGAAGTATCGTGTTAACCTTGTTAATTATTTTTGAAATAGAGTACTACGTAAATTCAAAAAATAATATGATCTTACAACTAAAACATCAAAAAGTATGAGAATTGTATTCCATTTTAGTGTTGGTACATCACAAAGTACATACAACATAGAATCAATATTCCAGATAAAATTATTCAAAAATTAGGCTGGAATGATGAGGATCAAATAATTCTGAATGTAAATACAAAGAAGAAAATAATAGTTTTGGAACTTAAGACCAAAAACCAGCGCTAGTACTCTGGTGACAGTTCCACATCGCTTCGTTATGTTAAAAATAAAACAATAGTATTTAGTTCATACTGATGATTCATCAGTTTATCTTTTATGCAAATTTTACAATAATATATTTAAAATTCATACGGAAGAGTCATTTACCGTTTAACCAAACCATCACACCCTATGGATTAGATAATTTGACTAATCCTGATTTTCATAAAGTAGAATAAGAATATACTTTTTTTATTGATAAATTGCAGAATTTAAAGCAGATCTGACATTTGATCTATGTCACTAACAACAATTTGAGGTCTAATCCGATTATACATTTGTAATTTGCCAGAAACAAATGTTTCTAAAATTCCTCAAGGTGTTTCATATGAAGATGCAGCAGCAGCTTCTATGACCATTCTTACTTCATGGCATATGTTGGTTGGAAGAGCAAAAATCACACCAGGGCAAACCGTCTTAATTATGGGTGGCGGTTCAGGTGTTGGTAGTTTTGGTATTCAGATTGCTAAATTATACAATTGTACAGTCATAGCAACTGCAAGTCCAGACAAACTAGAAAAATGTAAGGACCTTGGTGCAGACTATGCAGTAGATCATAGAAAGGAAGATTGGTCAAAGGAAGTTTTTAGAATTACTAAAGATATTGCTGCTAAAACTGGAAGAAGACCAGGTATTGATTTAGCATTTGATCATATCGGTGAAACTCATTTTAACCAACAATTATCTCTGTTAAATTACGGCGGAACCCTAGTCACATGTGGTGCAACTACAGGATATTTCCCAAAAATTGACATTCGTCAGATTTTCTTTAAGGGAATTAACGTTCTTGGTTCCACTCAAGGGACAAAAGCAGAGATGGATGAAGGACTCGCATGGATGGCTAAGGGTAAGATTAAAGCCCAGATAGACTCAGTTTATACGTTTTCACAAGCAGCTGAAGCTCATACAAAGATGCTAAAAGGGAACTTTTTTGGCAAAATCATAATGAAACCAGATTAATGAAGTATAATTAAAAACATATGTGCAATACTCATGAATTCTTTGTAAGTATACTGTACAAAGTTTTATCTCTAATTTAACACTTAAACTAACATGTCAGAGGAATTTTTAGATGTATTTCTCAGAGGAGATGAACTTATAGTTGCAATTGGTTTTGTGATTGCAATTATTGGCGGATTTTTAATTGGCGTTGAAAGAGAGAATAGAGGAAAGTCCGCAGGAATTAGCACGCATATACTAGTAATAGCAGGTTCTATGATATTCACATATCTTTCAGCTAACGTGGATCCTAACTCCACATCAAGAATAGCAGCATATGTTGTTGCAGGGATTGGTTTTCTTGGAGGAGGAATGATAATAAAAGGAGATGCAAAGAAGATTTTCAATCTTACTACTGCTGCAAGTATTTGGGTTTCTGCAGCCATAGGTATGGCGCTAGGCTTTGAATATTACTTTCTTGCAATATTGGGAATTGCTCTAAATATTTTTGGTCCAAGAATACCAAATATCACAAAAAAATATACAATAAATGCCAAACAAAATGACCAAGATGATGATAAGTGAAAAGATCATAACTGTAATATGATTTTTTGAATTATTTTTAGCGAACATATTAAATTCAAAAATACCTGCACTTAATGTCTTAAAACCGCACCAATTTTGATTTTTTCAAAAGTAGTGTTTCAAACCATCTATATCATACCATTGTGTTTGGATATAATATGGCTAGACTTTTTAAAAAATCAGGACGAAAACCAGGGCAGGCACCAGGTAGCATAATTCACATTGGTGAAATAAATAATGTTTCCAAAATACAAGTTATTAATTTCGATAAAGAAGATCTATATGAAAACGAAATTAAAAAAGTTGAAGAATGCTTTCCATTTTTTGAAAAGTCTAATGTAAGTTGGATTGATATTGTAGGCTTGCATCAGATAGACGTTATTGAGAAAATTGGAAAACAGTTGAAAATACATCCACTGGTTTTAGAAGATATTGCTAATACCTATCAGCATCCCAAAGTGGAAGACTATGAGAATTATTTTTTCATTGTCATGAAAATGTTTAGATTCGATCAAATAGAAAGAGAACTCAAGACTGAACACATTAGCGTTTTATGTGGTTCAAACTTTGTTATTTCTTTTTTTGATAAAGAAAGTGATGTCTTTGAGCCTATTCGAATAAGAATTAGAGAAGGAAGGAAAACATTACGAGAAAGTAACTCAGACTATCTCATGTATGCCTTGCTGGATGCAGTTGTTGACAATTACTTTATGGTACTAGAAAATATAGGTGAAAATATAGAACATTTAGAAAAAAATATTTTACAAAATCCAAAGTCCTCCAATCTCACATCATTACATAAACTTCAAGATGACATATTGATAATTCAAAAATCAATCCTACCTTTAAGAAGATTAATCCCAACTATTGAACATAGCACTTCACCGTTAATTTCCAAAACAACAAGAATTTATCTAAAAGATGTAAATGATCATCTTACTCAGATAGGAGATACAATTGATGCAACAAATAACAAATTTTCTGCAATGAATAACCTTTACCTTTCAGTACTGGGCCAAAAAACAAACCAAGCGATGAAAATTTTGTCCTTGATTGCTACTATTTTTATTCCAATGACTTTCCTAGCAGGTGTTTATGGGATGAATTTCCAGTTTATGCCTGAATTATCTTCACCAATAGCTTATCCAATTGTGTTGGCAAGTATGACCGGAATTGGTCTTTCAATGATAGCATATTTTAAAAAAAAGAAATTATGGTAAACTAAGTAGTTTCAAGGAATTTGATTTCTAATTATTTTCATAATTAGTATGAATTTATAAAAATAATTTGACATTCAAACTATGCCAAATCTGAATCTGAACATGTGTCACAAATACTAAAGGAGCATTTCCAGTAAGATTTACCGCACTCTCTTGTGGAATTGCTGTCAAAATGATTAACCATGTAATGAATTTTATACAAAAAGGATGTTATAATTATGTAATAACCCAATTTTGGATGTGATATGTTTTGTTAAAAAAAATAACTATTTTAGGAATTACTGTAACTGCAATTCTGTTGATCATATCTTTATCAACTTTTGATCCCTCTTCTGAAGAAAATAATGATGAATTGGAATTAATTGTTAAAGGTGATGTTGTAATGCCCTCAAAAGTTTCTCGTCCTGGATGTGAAAAAATGGACAGATGTTATATTCCCTCTATAATTACAATTGAATCTGGAAAAGAAGTTACTTGGGTTAATGAGGATTCTGCATTTCATAGTGTAACCTCAGGCTTTTACGATACGCCATCTGATCTATTTGATAGTGGTTACCTAGATCCATCTGAATCATTCACATTCACTTTTAATGAGCCAGGCAGATATGATTATTTTTGTACTCTTCATCCTTGGATGTATGGACAAGTAATAGTAGAATAAGGTACCCGAGGGAGTCGAACCCCCTTGTATAAGCTTTGCAGGCTCACGCATAACCGTTCTGCCAGAGTACCGTTTTAAAAAACCCAAAATGAACAATTAAACTCTTTAGATCAAACGCACTAGTCTAATTAAAAACAATACATCCATACAGAATCAATATTCCTAATAAAATTATTCAAAAACTAGGTCATATTCTGGAAGATCATATTGGTTTGAATGCAAATCCAAGAGCAAAATAATGGTTTTGGAACTTAAGACGGACAACGCTTGATGGTATATGAAGAATGTTTATCGCTTGTTGTTAGGTGAAAGCTACATCCACAGCCATTTTATCACATTAGTATTTAGATCATACTGTTGATTCATCAGTTTATCTTTTATGCAAACTTTACAATAATATATTTAAAATTCATACGGAAGAGTCACTTACCGTTTGAGCGAACCAGCACGTCCATGGGTTGGGCAATTTGGCCCAACTCTTATCTACTAAAATCTTTATACGATTCACCATTAATTTGTACGTAGAATTTCTTCTTGAATGTTAAATACAAACTTTACAATATCATGTTATTGGAAACCGTAACTGTTTGGAAGTGTTATAGATGTGACATGATATTCACAAAGGAGTTATCATCTATTTTTCATAAAGATATATCCAAGCATCACATACAAGAGATAAAAACTACATTGTTTGTCTAATTCATTCTATTAAAGAAATCAAGATAGTCTTTTGTGAAAAAACAGAATTCTATCTTTACCATTTTTTGTGATTGTCATAACTACAATAGGTTTAACATTTTTTGTTATTATTTCAACCCTTATCTTATGACTTCGTCATCGTCCAACAAACAATTTCTGATCAGAGAAATAATATGTGGTAATTGGGAAAGAATTTTGATGTAGGTAACTCTTACGCTTACAAGATCTGTGATCCTCATTCCATATAGAATAATTAACCAAGAGTTATCATCACTATTTTACGAAAAATATGTAGCATAATTACAGTTTATACTATACTATAACTCTGATTTTTATTAATCTCATAATCTCTGATGATTCGAAATGTTTTGATACTTATAATGAAATTTTACATAAAATTAACAAATAAGAATGGAAAAAATTCATCATTTTATGCCTAAATCTAATACATATTTATGAAAAAGTGATATTGTAATAATTCAATGTATGATTCTCTAATACAATCAATTCAGAATTTACAAAAAAGTAAATATGGTAAAGGTAACAAGCGTAAATTAACATCAATTCAAAGTGCATTAAAACTAGCAAATCCATTATTTGTTTCAACTGTCAATTCAGACGATACAAAAAATAAATTAATTAATTTTAGAAATATAGAACAAACAGAACAGGTTCCAAGAATTTTAGATATTTTTGCAAATATCTTTGAAATTCAATGTCTTGAAAAAAATGGAGCGTCTGCAAAAAATTACTCATTGTTTTCTGTAACACTTCTTAAAATTATAAAAACTCTTAATGCAGACAAAAAACGAGGTTTATTATCTGCGCATAGTATTAACATTCTAAATAATATGTTTATGAAACATCCTGTAGAATATAAAAAAATTGAAACCAGGGATCCATTAAAATTTGTATTTATAATAATTGAACTTGCTATAGATGCAGAACGAAACCTTTCAAATCATTATGAATTTGATGTAATATTACTACGCCAGATCATGCCATTAATGCAAAGATATTATATGAAATATGATAATGCAATTTTAAAGATAAACGATGAGTTTACCAAAATATCAAAATTTAGATTAACGGTATCTATTGGAGAAAGACACAAAGAAATCGTGAAGATATTTTTACAGTACGGCATGTCTAATCTCCCAATTAGAGACAAAATATCTAGAGCAAAAAATATCATGGAGAAAATAATTCAGGAAAATAATGACTCTATTGTATTGGAATACTATAATCTATTGAAACTTTGTTTTGATGATAAAGAATTACGTCCACATCTGGTAACAATTGCAAAAACAAGGAATCGCCCAGATAGAAGATTTACAAACACCATATTAGATGAAGTATCAAAACTTTAATTTTTACCTATGTCTACATACATTTCTATCCTATTGTGGTATTCTTCACTGATCTTGTAATACTTTAAATGTATTAGAACATCTTGTGAGAATCTTTCGATTATATTTTGTGTGAGACTTTTTGTTGTACATTAACAAACAAACAGGCTTTTTCTACTCTTTTTAGACAAATCAAAAATTATTATTCAATAATTTTCCTGCCATCAACATTACTACAAACTTATCTACTCCTACTTTGTACCCTTTGAGTCTTTATTCTTGTTTTTAGCAATCTTCTTACTGATTATAGTCACTATAGTAGTTGCTAAATGTTCTTGGTGTGAACATTGACTATCTATGTGTCATATCTAGATCTATGTTTATCGATAACCCCCACACTTTATTGTGTAGTTGATACAGATGGTGTAGTAACAGTTGCATCATCAATCAGCATCTGTATTTTTACCTGAAAATATAGGGACAATATTTGCAGATCTTGTGTGTGCCTTATTTGTGGTGGTGGGAGTTGAAATTAATTTGGTTGGATTAATGATTACTCTAAGGTATAGAATCATTTCGAATCCTGTACAAAAGCATACTTCACTACATAATCTTAATACTGACTTTTCTTTTCATCCGAAAAGAGATGTTGACAAGTAACTAAAAACTCATGAAATAAATCTTGTTTTGATACACACAACTTCTTAGGAGCCACAGTATGTGTTAACTCCAAGAAAGTGGCAGGAGGTAATCAAAATATTAAAGATTTGAAATATAGGTATTAACAACTGTAGAAAATAACAACATTTGTTTGATAATGGATTGTTTTGCACTCTAACTATAAAAAAAGAAAAAATAAAGAAAATTTTCTAAAACTCTATGGTTGATCCTGCTGAGATAGAATATTTCTGACTCTGCTCTTCTCCATGAACATCATACCATGAGACGTTAAGGTTTACCTTGTTTCTCATTGCTGATTCTACTTTGATACAGCTTGCATGTTTTAGCCTGTCCTGGATTGGTTTTTCTTGTACTGTTGTTACTTCTTGTCCTGATTGTTTTTTCATACTGTATGTTAAGTAATATGGATTTAGCATCAAGAGTGAAAATTAATTTTTAATCGCTTGAAGTGTTTTGACAAAAATAAGACATCTCCTATAATGTCTTTTTTATAAGTAAAAAATGAATTAATTTTCGATCATTTTATAATATTTTTTAAAATTTTTGATGAAATGGTTTACAATGGAATAATTCAATATAGAAGGCAAAAAAGCCTGGAATGTATGGAAGATATTAGGTAGGATAGAAGAGCTGTTCTTAATATGATATTTTTATTCATTGGGAAGGAAACATTGCTCATATTATGTATATGCTATAACCACAAACCCAAAGGCACACAAAAGTGGTACAGACTAATGATGTTACATCAAGTGAAAACATCTAAATTTTCAAAATTATATAACTTGGTTTTACCTTTTAATCTCCACAAATACAAATTTTTAAAGGTTCTATTGTTTACATAATGTCTAATCTAACTTTTTTAACCTTGGTCAAATAATTACATTTATGGCTCAAAAGTTTCTCCAGTTGCTTACCATCTTTCTGATGCTTTCATTTTTTATTGGCATTGGATTCTCAGAGTTGTCATTTGGAGATAATGATTTAGAATCTCCTAGAAAACAACTGGAAAACGAGATAGACCCAAAAGAAGTACAGTGTAAACCACGTCACATGTTGGTTCTTTTACAATCTGACAAACTAGCATGCGTGAGTAAAACTACTTTCCTAAAATTAGAAGAACGTGGATATATAAAATCAGTTATCAAAGAATTTGTACATGAATCCACAAAAATCAAAAAAGAATTCATTGCTGCCACAGCAAATGTTAGTTCAGGATCAACAATCAAAGGAGATACTGGAAAAGCATCAACTGCAGAAATAACAAACATTCCTGCCTCTAGGGGCTCTATAGTTAACTTCTATATCACAGATCATGATTTGAACACTAGTCCAAACGGAGTAGACATTGTTGATGTCACCCATCTACTTGAATTTTCAATAAATGGAGTTCCTATCAAGGGTCCACAAAAGATGACTGAAACCGGATCTGATACTGGCCAGTTTTATGTAAAATTACATCTTCCAGATTCCATAAATGAAAAATCATTAAGTCAAGACGATATAGTCGAAATAAAATATCTTGACGAGTCTGATGCTGGAGGGGATCCACTAGTAATCTCAACATCATTACCATTATCACATACATATGCTCAGATGCAGACTTCTAGCGGAGGTAAGACCCGAATCGGACATGAGTTTACTGTGAGAATCTATGAACCTGACGCAAATCTTGACTCAAGGGATGTAGACAGGATTCCGTTAAGCAAAATAGAGTACAGAGGAGAGGGTGGAATAAGAACAACTCTAAATAATTCTGCATTTGATGCAAATTCATCTTTTCTTAGAGAGACAGGTGATAACACCGGAATATTCGAGGTAATAATAAAAATTCCACGAACCATTGATGGAGATATTGTTGACATTGGTGACTGGTATGAGCTCAGATATATTGACACATCTACTCCATCTAACTCATCAGAAGAAATCAAACTACGAGGAAAGATAGGACTCTAATTGCACCTTTTGTATTTTTTTTATGAGTCAATAATTTTCAAATGAATTGATCATATTTTTCAATACTTGGAATTAATTTCATTTTTTTTAAATACAAAGAAATGCTTAACCTACTTCCTCTTTTGGGATTGTTATCTGGTGTTATGATCCTATTTTTTGTTTCACCTGTGTGGGCTGAGAGTGGTGGCATGAAACTTTCTATAAGTAGTCTATCTGAATTTGAACTTGGACATCATCCTTTTGTTAATGGCATTGTGACCGATTCTGATGGCAAACCAATACCTGATGTCAAGATTCAAGTAAACTTTCCATCCAGTGTGGGAATTACAACTACTGATTCTGCAGGAGAATTCTCAATAACGTCAAGTATTCCTGCATATCTAGGAGAGCACACAATTACTGTCTTTGCAACAAATGATTCACTACACCTGAAAGGACAAGTCAAATATCAGGTAATCACATCACCTAAGATTTTAGACAAGAGTGTAAATCTTGAAGGAGAAGGTCTCAAGACAAGCAATTACAACAACAGCAAGTATGATCTCCAATTACGGACAATTCTTAAGGACATTGAGAAACAAAAAATAGAGACCATAAAGAAAGAGATCGTTTCTGAAAAGACACAAGCCATATCAGAACAAAGGTTACAAACATATTCAAAATTGGAAGATGAATTAAAATCTCTTGAAGAGAAAAATGAAGCTCATACTCCAAGAAATGCTTTTTTGAGATTCTTAGCAGACATTGACTATTCTGTAAAGAATATTTTCTGGCATCAATTCTTATTCACTGAGGAAAAGACAGATAATGCACGTAAAGCCAAGGAATACGCAATTGTGGAAGGTAAGTCTTCAGTAGACGCAACAAAAATTTTCCAGCAAGAGGCAGCAGTTACCCAAAATGAACTAATCGAATACAACAATGAATTAAACATAAAGTATGGAAATACAACAAACAGTATTCAAGAGCAGTTTAATGAAAACGGTAAGATTCCAAGAGAGAAATGATGTGAAATTTAATACAAAACAAACTATTAACAACTAATATTAGAAAAATATCTTTGCTATAATGACTATAAAGTTATAACATTATTTTTTCTAAACTTTGGCTCAAAACAAGTGTTTAATTAGATATCTACATCTAATTAAATTCTTTAGATTAGAATTTGTTAAACGGCTTTGAAGCCAATTTAACATCTTCCCCTTTTACCGTTTTTCTACCTGCATGAGAAGCCATATCAACCGCACTTTTTGCAACGCCATTTGCAATCTCTTCAATAATTCTTCGTAATTCATCTGCTGACTCGTCACTAACTCTCTCTGCACCTGCCTTTTTCAAAATTCTATACATTGCAGATAACCCCAATTCCGATGATCTCATGGATCTTATTTTATTTTTTTCCGAAAAAAGATAATGAGTGAAAAAATATCACCAAGAAATCGATTTATACAGACTATTTTAAGAATTGATAAAGAGATGACTTGGTATTATGATTCACATATACATTTGTCTGATCATGCATATTGTTCTGACATGGAGTTTATCTTAAAGGAAATGGAATATCTCAAAATTAAGGCATGTTGTGTATCGATGGATAATAAAAATTCTATAGAAACCTTAGAACTGTCTAAAAAAAGTAATCTAATTTTACCCTTCATAGGAATACATCCTGAATGTGCAAATGATGAACTTGAACATATGGTTACCCTGATTGAAAACAACCATTCACATCTTTCTGGAATCGGGGAAATTGGATTAGATCCAACATATGTACATAATGACAAAGGTACTAAAAGACAAATTCATGTATTTGAAACATTATTATCATTAGCTGATAAATTTAACAAACCCATTTCTATTCATTCAAGAAAAAGTCTTGATAATATTTTTGAAATTATGACTTCATATAACATTAAACATGCTTCACTTCATTGGTTTGATGGAAGTAAAAAACAACTCAAAAAAGCCATGGATATGGAGTTTTTTGTCTCCTATGGACCTGTAATGATTTACGCAAATGATAAACAAACATTACTTGCCAATACAGATGAATCAAAAATCCTTGTTGAAACTGATGGACCTGTAAGGTTTTCTAGGTGTTTTGAAATGAAGTCTGGACAAATCAGTTTTATTCCAAGTGTTATTTTTTGTGCATCAAAAATACTGGAAAAATCTTTTGATGACATGACTTCGTTATTGGAAATGAATTCAAACTCATTTCTTGGAATATAAGTATAAAATACCCTACTTATTTTAAACGTCTATTGGATAGAATAAAGCGTCTTTCATATGAAGTCTTAGCTAGTCATAAATCTAAATTTGGTGAAGATTTTGCAGATAATAAAAAAGCCCTAAATCAGATTGCAATAGTTCGCTCCAAAGGTCTTAAAAATAAGATTGCTGGTTATATCACAAATTTTCTCAAAAAAGAAATAAGAGAAGAAAAAGCAAAACAAGTGAGAATCAAATCTTCACAATCTGAGGAAATTAAGGACGAAGAAATTGATATGGAAATCACAGAACCTGAAATAATTGAAATTGGAACAGACTTAACTTCTGCAGATGAAATAACTGAAACGACAGACGAAAAAAGTGATTAATAAATTAAATACTATTTTCTAACCCCATTGAATATGATCACTGTAAAATTTGTTGGTGGGGCAAAAAAGTCTTTTCTAACAGAACAATTACAAATTGATAAGTCTGATATTTCTATTGATGAATTACTTGGTTTATTATTGAAACTAAAACCTGTTGATTCTGTCAAACTTGACACTACAAATATTCTGATTGCAATAAATGGTGTTGACTCATCTGCCATGGACGGAAAATCTACATTGATAAAAAATAATGATCTTGTAAGCATTATTCCCATTATTCATGGAGGTTCATCGAAAAAATTGGTCTTTGAAATTGCTAAAAAAAAAATTCAAATAATTGAGATCAAAGGTCAAAAATCAATCAATGTTCAATTTCTTGATAATTTAAGAAAAAAATATCCAAATATCTTGCTTCAAGCCATATCTAGTGACTTCATTCTTAACAAATCACATTTGATCAAAATTTTATCATTATCTATTAAATGCAAGAATAACAATGTAATGCTTTCAAACAAACTTGAAATTGATATTTTGATGCGTTATGCATTATCTAAACAAATCTCAGATGCGATAAAAAATGCTGGAATTAAATCAAATAATAATTTTATTCTAATTGCAATTGGAAATAAAAAAACATTGAATTCATTATATGATGAATTATTACCAATTTCTGTAAATATATTTTTAAAAAATAATGAACGATTTTTGAAAAAATATTTTAAGATTACAAAAAAACAACTTGATTCAATTTATTCTAAGAATCCTCTAGAAGACATATTAGTAGAAAAAGCATCTATTTTAGTCTGAAATACTACGTTTAATTTTTTCAGTGCTTAACACATCCGATTTTTTTAATATTGAAATTCCTGTTTTATTTCCTAAAACCTCAATCAAGATAACTTTATCTGGAAATTCTAGTGATACTTCATTTTTTATCTTATTTGCTACTTCTGAAATAATCGCTTGGCTTGATAGTTTAGAATTTCTTTTTCTTATAGATATTCTGTATGTTTCACCCTCTAAGATCTGCTCAGATAAATTTTCGACTGTTTTCTCTATTTGATTGATTTCTGATTCTATAAATTTCTGTATTGGTATTATTCTTAAACAGTATCTTACACTCCATGGTTCATCAAGAATCATATCTCTAATTTTTCTTACTACCTCTATAGGATCGAGTTTTGTTTCGGCAGTCAAGATCCCAGACATATTTGTAATACAAATTTTTGGTTCTAGATCCCCCAATTCTTTTAAAATGTAGATTAGCTCTTCCTCAGTTTCTGGTTCTAGGTGTCTGGCACAGGTAATAATCAAATTCATAAATCTAAGATCTCCTTTTTACTCAAAGAACCTTCACGAATAATTTTGATCTCATCATTTATTATCTCGATTATAGTTGATTCCCCCTTACTTGTAATTGTTCCACCATCTACAAAAACGTCATAATCTTTTATCTTGTTGAAACATTCATCTGAGTTTGTGAATGACGGCTCTCCAGAAACATTTGCACTTGTACCTACAATGAAATTACATTTTTCTAATAAATCTAAAGTGCATTTGTGATTTGGTATTCTGATAGCGATTTTATTGTTTAAATTTAATGATTTCTTTAGTTTATCATCTGTGATTTTTAGTATTATTGTTAACGGTCCTGGCCAAAACTTATCTACAATTTTTCTAGTATATTTATTAAAATGAGCAATTTGTTCAGCTAATTCTTTTGAATATACTAAAACAGGAAATGATTTTGATACGTTTCTGGATTTTATCTTATAAATTTTTTTAACTGCATTTATGTTATATGGATTACATCCAATCCCATACACTGTATCTGTTGGAAATACTGCAATTCCACCTTCATTAATAATTTGAGATGCTTTTTTGATCCCCTCTTTATCACAATTCACTTTCAATGTTTGTTATGCTCTTTTTTTGTTTAATTATCATTTACTTTTGAATAAGTTTTTACAGTTCTTGTTTTAATTTGAAAAGTGTGTCTAAGCCATCTGATTATGAAGATACAGATTTCGAGGATGATTTTGATGATGAATTTGATGATATAGAAGATTAAATACTTAATCCAAAATTATCTGCAAAGTTAGTAAATGTATGATATGCCTGTAAAAACTCTCTACCTGTTTGACTAATTTTATATTTATTTGAACCTTGGAAATCTAATTGTTCTAAAAGCCCTTGTGATACTAGCGTTTTTAATATTCTGGATATTCTAGAATGAGAAATGTTTGCTTTTCTAATTAGATATGTAACTGTTGCACCATTTTCATCTTGAAGATCATCTCTGGTTGTTGCTAAAATATCGCCTATAATTTTCATATGTGTTCTATATTCTGCCATTTTGATATTGATTCATTTTCAAATTTCTATGATAGGGGATTGATATTTTCCAATATACTAAAAAGATAAAAGAATTTGACAAATCTTTAATTTTTATAAATTTTGAGCCTGATCAAAATTATTCTAAATCTGTATCAAATTTTATCTTAGTCAACGGTACTTTACTTACTGGAATGAATAATGCTATTAATCCACCTATTTTGATCACCATTGATATTGGATATAAAATTGATTCAGGGAATACAAATGAATACCATCCCAAAAATTCTCCTAACGCTAAAAAACTTAATCCTAAAGAAACTGAAATTGCCCCTTTGTTTCTGTTATCCAAATATGATAACATTGTTTCTATTGCACCATATGCCAATAAAATGAATGAAACTGATCTAAAGATATGTTCGAGTTGAACAGAAGAAACTAGGAATAGGGGTAAGATTCCAACTGATCTAAAGTAATTGGATTTTGGAAAAAATGATTTGATGCTATGTGAGAATGCAATGAAAAAATACCCTATTGTTTGAATTACAATTCCTAGAGTTTGAATCCATCTTTCTATTGTACCTGATTTTATGACAAAATCTTCTGCCATGTATCCTGCCAATATGACAAAAAAACCCAAACTAATTGAAAAAAATGCAATTGTTAATCTAAATAATGTTGGGCTACCAGTATTTCTAAATCCTATTAATGCCATAATACCTATAGCAAGTCCTATCAAAAATCCTATCAGATTTAATATCTCTTCTAATAAAAATTCCAATGATGTTTAGCAACTTTAACTAATTATTTTAATCTGCTGAATCATTTTATCATATTGTTAATCCCATTCATCTAATGATCCTGAAGTGTGACCTTCTGTACTACCTGTATAATCCCCAAGAATATCTGAATATTTAGCTTCATTGTGTGCTACAAATTTTACATATTCTCCATAACTCATATCCAATTCACATGAATTGCATTTTACAGATGAAAAATCCATTGCCAATTCTGCATCTTTTTTACAACTTGGACATTTTATCTTCATGAATGATAGCTCATTGATATTTATTATTACTTTATATTAAAAAGTCTGTTCATTAATTTAGTTCATAATTTAGAACATCGGTGAACCAATTTTCCTGATACTCGTTTTAGAGCGATTTTTAGCACGTTTTGACAGTATTTTTAATAATTTCTGGCTTAATTCTTCTAAAACTTCACTTAGGTCAAACCCCACTGAACTAAAAATTAATGGTGCATGGTGTGATGTAATAATCATTATAGATACTTCATATGTTCCTTCTTTTTTATTTCCAGTTCTTTGTTGTTTTATTGATACTCGTGCTTCATGAATTTCTGAATATACTTTTTGTATTCTTTTTAATGTGTCTTCAAATTTTTTACTAATTAGATTTACATTTTTCTGATCCTCTGGTAATCCAACTATGTATAATGGAATTGGAGTTTCTATTTTTGATGTTAATAATCCCAGAATGTCTCTAAAAGTAATGATTCCTATGAGATTATCCCAAAGATTAACTAAACATCCTGAAGTGTTTGTTTTTAGCATTAAATTTACAATGTAATTGAGATCGTCACTTGGTGTACATTGAGGAAATCTTATAGTTCCAATATTTCCAATTTTAGATTCTAGTTTATGTAATGTTCTAACTCCTACTGATTTTTTTCCTTGACGCTCTTGAGGTAAAATATACTCTAAGATATGTGCTGATGTGAGAACTTGTTTTATTTTTCCATTATTCAATACAGGAAGATGATCTATTCTTTTTGAAATCATTATTCTTCTAGCATTACTGAGAGTTTCTTTAGATGATATCACTGTGGGATTTTTAGTATGGATCAAATTTGCCTTTATCCATTTGTTGTCTTTAGTGGAAATAAGTCTCAAAATTCTTTTTACATTGACAACTCCTATAATCTTATTTTTTTGAACTATTGGTACTTCACGGATTCTATAATGCGCTATGATGTTTGCAGCTTTTTGAACTGAATCATTTGGAGATAAGTATGGAATCGGGTATAGAAATGACTCTACTTTCATCTCTGTAATGTTTTTAGCATTTAGAAGTGCGCGTATGTTAGTTGAAAGGATGGATCTACCATTGAAATAAAAAACATCATACGCATCATTTTTTGAAATTTTGTTAATTACACTTGAAAGTGTATCTGATGGTTCAATAATGACTGCTTTAGAAATTAATGATTTAATTTTGGTTGATTGTACCTCCTCCAAATGCTTATAGATTGTATCTGTAATCATATTGATGCTCTATTTTTTGAATTATTCCTATTTTTAAATTAAATGAATTCTTGATTTTCAAAGTTGATTTTATTGATTGAGAATTAGAAATTGTTTTTAATATTGTTTATGAAGTGTTTAATTAAATATACATAATTTATGGAATTTATTGTTAAAAAGTCACTCTGTATGAATATTTTAATTCCTCTAGATGATTCAACTTATTTTGAAAAAGCTCTTTTACATGTATGTAATATGATAAAAAACCATCAATCTAGTTTAATACTTGTGTTTGTTGTTTAAAAATCAATTCTTGTTAATTTATTGGATAAAAAATAGTATCTTAAAATTTTAAAAAAACTTGGAAATAACATTTTGACTAAAGCAAAAAACAAACAAACTACTACTATACAAGGAGGAATTCAAAAATAATTATGAAGGTAAAATCCCAAATGAAATTGTTAAACTTGCAAAAAAAGAACAATGCAATTTAATCATTGTTGGAAGTAAAGATCTTGGTGCTATAGCAAGATTTTTTCTTGGGAGTGCATTAAATAAACTTGCAAATAATTCTCTTTGCTCTGTTCTAATTATGAAATAACGGTAAAAATAGAAATACAATTAAAATCTCCAAAAATTCACCATTGATCTAAATATGATTTTGAAGCATTAGATGATCAAAACTTTTATCTATGAATATAGAAATTGAACAAATTAAGGCTTCATTTTAGAATATATATTCGATAAAAGATAAAAGGAGTTTCAATTGGGTTTTATTATGAGTCGTACTTGTACCAAATGTAAGAATATCATTCCTGATAATGAGGAACTTGGAATTGTTGCTGCAAAATATCCCACTTGTACCAAATGTTGGGCTGAATGGAAAGAATATCAAATTATGGTAATGAATGAAATGAAACTTGACATGTCTCTACTTGATCATAGAAAATTATTGAAAAAGCACGAAAAAATCTTCGTAGGTGTATTATCTCCTGAGGGAGAAGTAATAGACTACACAAATGAAGATAATCGAAAACCTGATGAACCTAAATCCCTCTAAAGTCTTAAATGTTTTCTAGCATTATCTGGTATCACTAATAAAATTTTTCTTCTTGCATCATCCTCTAAATTATTGATAATTTTTTTAATTGTATTTGCAACAACTTCTTTTTCATTTTTATCTAATGTTAAAAATATTTCTAGAATCCCATCTAAATTAAAAGTAATTAATTTTTGTGGCGATTGTGATACCTCTATAATATATGCTGAAAATAATCCTTCTCTTTGTTCCTCAGTAAGTGTTGTTAAAATTTTAAGCCATGTTCTAAAAAGCTTTGAAAAGTTCGGAAATGGGATTGTTGGTCCTGCTTCTAATGCATTATTGATTACTTCTTTTTTATCTAATTCAGACAGTGAAAAAAATTCCATCATTCTTTTTTTTAAAATAGGATTTCTAAGAAAATCTGGGAGACTAGCTAAATTGACTATTATATTCCCAGCAAAATTTTCTCCAACCATAATTCTAAAAGAATTTACGTTGAATATAAAATCATGTAAAAATACTTTAGCTTAAATAAACCAAATAGATGTTTAAGTTTATGACATCAACTGTAGTTGTTGGAGGGTTTTTTGGTGATGAGGGTAAAGGAAAGATTATCTCATATTTGGCAATTAAAGATAATCCAAAAATTATAGTTCGTGGTGGAGCAGGCCCAAATGCTGGACATACAATTAGAGATGGCAATAGAGTGTACAAAGTAAGAATGCTTCCAAGTGGATTTTTAAATAAAAATGCTAAAGTCATGATTGGTCCTGGTGTTGTAATCAATCCAGATGTTCTCAAAAAAGAAATTGAAGATTTTGATGTAATTGGACGTTCATTTATTGATAAAAATTGTGGCGTTATTGAGGAAATTCATCTACAGCGAGATTCTAGAGGCGAATTAAAAGAAAAAATTGGAAGTACTGGTTCTGGTACTGGTCCTGCAAATGCCGATAGAGCAATGCGAGTTCTAAAACTAGCAAAAGACTTTCAATCATTATCCTCACTTGTCATAGATGTTCCTTTTGAGATAAATTCAGCACTTGATGCAAATGAACACGTTTTGATTGAAGGAACTCAAGGTACTTTTCTTTCTTTATGGCATGGAACATACCCATTTGTTACCTCAAAAGATGTTACCGCATCTGGTATCTGTGCTGATATTGGTCTTGGACCTACTAAAGTTGATGAGGTTATTGTTGTTTTCAAATCATATGTTACGCGTGTTGGAACTGGTCCATTAAACGATGAACTCTCATTTGAAGATGCAGAAAAAAAAGGATGGTCTGAATTTGGTACCGTCACAGGCCGCCAAAGACGTGCTGCAAGTTTTGATTTTGATTTAGCTAGGCGTGCAATCATGCTCAATGGTGCAACACAAATCGCTATTACAAAATTGGATATTTTATTTTCAGATTGTGCAGGGAAAACCTCCTTTGATGATTTATCTGATAATGCAAAAGAGTTTATAAAAAATGTTGAAGATAAATTAAATACGCCTGTAACAATTATTGGAACTGGTCCATCTATCTATGATGTGATTGATAGAAGAAATTAGGCTCCAAATTTTTGGATACGTTTAATTTGATAATCTACATCTAATCTCTGTGGATAAATTACAGTCTCCTATAGTTGATAAATTACCACGTTATATTCAAGTTCATTCAACTTTGGAGTTTACCAGGCTTGTTTGTGCATTAGAACGTGCACCGCGTGTTTCTTTTTTACATGATCATGATGGTAAAAAAATTTTATCTGTACAGATGGATGTTTTAAAAGAAAAACCAATTGTATATTATACTCCTCTGGAGCATAATGGTCACTATCTTTGTTACGGGTTAAAAGGTGGTAAAGAAGAATCTGAAATTGTTGATACTACTTCTGATGCCAGTAAGCTTTATTCACCAATCATAAGAATAAAATCTTTACCAAAAACTTTGCAACCTGGTAATGGAACTCTAGATAGATATCAGCCAATAGAGTTGGAAGATATTTCCAGTCTTGCAAAACTTACATGGGGTTTTGAAGAAACTCCCTTCCCTTTATTCCTTTTTCCTCATAATAACAAATGGCTAATTGGCGTTTTTATGAATTTTAATGATGAAGGAACATCATATTTTTGTCATGTTGTATTGAACAGTGATCCAGAGAAACCATTCCTCAAGTTTTCAACCGCAAATAGAACTGAACCTGTGTTTGTAGATAGTCCATCTGAACATGGTTATTCTTATATCAAGATAATAAAATTAAAAGATACCCACCCTCTTGTTGATTATGGCCACCTTCAAAACTAGACTTTCACAGATCTCAAAAACTAATGGTAAGGTAATACTTGCTAATGACTATGATCTAACTGTTAAAAATTTACCTGCAAAAACCATCCAAAATATCAAAGAATTACATCCATTTTTATGTGGTATAAAATTAAATTTTCAATTACTGCTTCCTCTTAGTGGTAAAGAAATTCTAAAGATTAACAAGACAGCACATCAGTATGGTCTTCAAACAATCGCAGATATCAAACTTAATGATATTGGAAATACAAATCAAATAGCATTAGAACATTTATGGAATTTGGGTTTTGATGCAGTGATTGCAAATCCAATAATGGGTTTGGATAGTCTAAAAAATTTGGTGAAGTCTGCCCATAAAAATGAAAAAGGTGTTATCACTTTATGTCATATGAGTGCACCAGAGGCTAAACTATCATATGACATGGAAATAAAAATGGGCAAAAAACAACAATTGTATCAATTGTTTCTGAGTTGGGCTTTGACTGCAAAAGTTGATGGAATTGTGGTTGGAGCTACCTTTCCAAAAATCATCAAATATTGTTCTAAAAAAGCAGGAAAAAACCTGTATATTTTTTCACCAGGAGTTGGTACTCAAGGTGGCAACGCAGATGAAGTAATTTCTTCTGGAACTGATTACCTAATAGTTGGAAGGACTATTCTTAATTCTAAAAATCCAATTAATATAGCAAAAGAATTACATCTACAGAGTATTTCTAAGTAACATTTGGGCTCTTGTTAATACTGTTTTTGCATTATCAAATGTCGTTTTCTTCATAGCTGATGTGAAATCCATCCACGTGTAATCTAAATGTTCATGTGAAATTGTCACATCTTTAGTTTTTGTTTCGGCCAAGAAGAATACCACTTTTTTATGAATTAATTCCCCTTGATATTGAAAATTGTATTCAATCCATTCTTCAAAATTCTCTAAAAATGTTATATTTGTAATTCCTGTTTCTTCTTCAGCCTCTCTTATTGCGGTTTGATGCATAGATTCACCTTTTTCCATTTTTCCTTTTATGAAATCCCAATGACCTGATGGATAATGTAAAAGTAAAAATAATTTTTTTGATTTTTCTTTTCTGAATAATACAATTCCAGCAGATGTCTCTTCAATCATTTTCCTAACCTTCTTTTCCTCTCTTGAAAAGTTCTAATCGCTCTCATTAAATCTATTTTTCTAAATTCAGGCCAAAAAATGTCCATGAATACTAATTCACTATACGCACTTTGCCACATAAGAAACCCGCTCAATCTTTTTTCCCCTGATGTTCTTAAAATCATATCTGGAGATGATTGTGGTAAATGAGATGTGTATAGGTTTGATTCAATCTCTTTTTTATCAATATTATTGATATCTAGAGTTCCATCTCTGATTTTTAGTCCTATTTTTTTTACAGCATCTACTAATTCATTTTGTCCTCCATATGCTAATGCAATATTTAGAAAATGATTATCATAATTTCTCGTAGCATCATCTAATTTTTTTAAAACTTCTTTGATCGAATATGGAAGTAGTTCAATCCTACCTATAGCTTTAACCCTCATTTTATTTCGATGAATTCTAGGATCCTTGTATAATTTTTCTAATCTCATACGAATTAACTCATAGAGATATTCTAATTCGTCATCCTTTCTATCTAAATTCTCTGCTGAAAGTGCGTATAGCGTGATAATTTTAATATTGAATTCCTCACACCAGTCAAGAAGATTTTCAACAGCATCAGCTCCCTTCCAATGCCCTTTTTTTGGCATTGTCAAATGTATTTTGGCCCATCGTCTATTTCCATCTAAAATTAAAGCGACATGGTTGGGAATGTCCCCGTTTTGAATCTCATTTTCCAATCGTCTGCTATAAATCTTATAGAGCCCAGATATGTGAAAAATCACATCAATTATTTTGCTAAAGTCTTGCCACCCTTTGATAATTCATATGATTGAAGATATCAGTGTTTTTCAAGTAATGATACGATAATAATCTAGTCTGAAACCATTTCTTGATGTTTATGTTTTCTATATTTTTTAAAGAGAATTGTAGCTGAAATTAGTGTTGCTGCCAATCCTCCTAACAATGGTGGAATTAAAGTAAATGAATTTTCATCATTGATTATAATATTAGTAAATTGAGATATAACTGGATAGAGTGCTATTAAGACAATAATCCTTAAACTATCACTAATTTGTCTTGGAATTCCACCTATCCAATTACTAAGTAATGTTCCAGCAAATATTGCACCTAATCCAATCCATAAAATTGGTAATGCCCCTGTAATAAATTCACCAATTATTATTTTATCAGTAATTTTTGTTATTAATTCAGCATCTGATTCAATTAATTTTGAATCTACTGCATTAATTCCAGCTGGCACTGATGAAAGAATTAACAGAACACCTGCAACCATTGTAAACATTCTGATAAAACCCATAGGGGTTGGTTTTGACCAATTTGATAATGTTCTATCAATATCAAATGCTCTAATCAAGAACGCTCCTCCTAAAATGCTTATGAGAATTGAAAATATTTCAGCTGTGTATCCAAATATAGTCCCTATCCCACCAATTAATAAAAGAATTCCAGGAACTCCTAAAAAGAATTTTGAATATTTTGAATCATATGCTAACATTTTTAGATATTTTCCAAAAACGGCATACGAATACTCTACACTTCTACTCACTTTCATCACAACGCGTTGTACTGATACCACTGGCAAGACGTTTTGAATAACTGGTATAACGCTTTCATCATCTTCTCCATCAGAAACAATTACAGCACCGTTTGCAGAAAATTTTTCTAAAACCTTTCGTGTTTCGGCAAGAATTTTTTCATCAGCATGAATTCCTCTATCCTTAATTCCTGCAATAGTGACTACTTCTACTTGATACCCTTTACTGATTAAATCTTCATATGTCTTAATTGCTGCAAAAATAGAATTTGAATCAGCGTCTTCTGGATCCTCTAATGCTAATCTTTGAGCTGCCTCTATACACGCATCTCTGCCTATGACTGGCGTGTTTATTCCAGCTTTTTCTCCAACATCATTATCTCTATCTATGCAAATCACTAATAATTTACTGGCAGTTGAAGCATTCACATCTTTTTCTACTTTGTCAACTCTCTGAGACATTCTACTTTCTATTACTGAATTACTTTTTAACAATTTCCAACAATTATGATTAGTAAAACTCGGTTTTGAGACTAACCTGGTCTTGATTCATTTGATATTCTAACAAATTCTGAAGATTCATTCTTCAACAATTCTATTTTTTGTATCACTTCATCAATTTTCTCTTGTGAATCATCATTTTCAATCAAATTAGCCAATACTTTGGTTTCTGTAATATATGAGTTAAATTTTTTTAACGCCTCCATATAGTTGATATAGCTGGCCACCCATTCTTCAGATGGTTTGGTTGTCACAAATTCACTTATTTTGGCAGTTATTTGAGATGATGTAACTTCAGTAATTGTAATGTATTCCTGTGGTGTAATTTTTCCATTAAGAAGATTCTGATATTCGATATTGATTGATTCTTCTAAAATCTCATGAATACTTTTGATTCCATCTAGATAGCCTTCATAGTCAGATACCACAAACGTTGTTTCATTATCTTGTGGAATTACCCATGACAAAAAACTTGCACCCGTAATTGCAGCCAAAATTATCCCTGTTACAGCAATCCCTTTTTTTGATGCCATTTTGATACTTTTCTATGAATGGTGTTTATAATTGATAATATTTGAAAAATCTTTAACTTATTAAATAATTTCTAAAGAAAACATATTATTTTGTATTTGAACTAATGATTTTATAAAAAATTTCCTTATAAATTGAAATTTCTGTTATTTTTCCTTTTTTCATACCTAAAAAAAATTTACCTACATCTAGTCTATAGTTAAATATTTTTCACAGGCTCTTCCTAAATACCACAAAGTTTGATGGGTTTCATAATGGTTCAAGCATATTGCGTAAAATGCAGAGCAAAAAGGGATATCAAAGACCCTAAAGAAACTAAACTAAAAAATGGACGTCCAGCAGTAAAAGGTACTTGTCCAACATGTGGTACGAACGTTTTCCGTATAGGAAAGATGGAATAATCTAAAACACAAGTCCACACGATTCTCTTTTTCAAAACCAATATAGGGTCATATGTATATTATTTTTTAGTGACCAAATCAGACTATGAAAATTTGCTTAAACGTATCCAGGATAAACTAGAAGACTCTAGCAAAGAATCCCAAACTAGGTTTGAATTACCAGTAGTGGATGTGATGTGGGAAGGACAAAAGACTTTTTTACGTAATTTCTCAGAATTTCCTAAAGTTCTTCGAAGAGATCCAGATAAGGTTCTCCAATACCTATCAAAAGAATTTGCAGTTCCTGCAGAAAGATTGGGTGATAAAGCCATGTTTGTTGGAAGAAGAGCTCCCGATGACTTTACAAGATTATTTCAAATTTATGTGAAAAATTATCTTGAGTGCCCAACCTGTAAGAGTCCAGATACAAAAATTCTCAAAGAAAATCGAATCTCATTTCTAATTTGTGAAGCATGTGGAGCAAAATCTACTTTAAAAGGTAAATATGCGTAATGCAATTCTCAGTACGAATTACTGAATATCAAAAAAATTCCATGTTGAGCATTTGTGATGCTGATCTTTTAGGAAAAAAAATTATTCAAGATGAGTTAACAATGCATATTAGTGAAAGCTATTACGGGGAAAGATTTGTTGAAAGAGATGAAGCAGAAGATCTACTAAAAAATTCATCGATAATAAATATGGTAGGAAAAAAGACTGTCTCACTATCGATTGATCTTGGTATTGCCTCCAAAAATGGTGTGAAAATTATTTCAGGCATTCCTTTTCTAATTGTTTTCAAAATATGATATATGTTTGAATTTATTTCTAATTCTTGTATTATTTTTCATAATGACAGAAATCTCTTTTATCTAGTATCTTTACTAATATCCATTGTCTGATGATTTAATTTCTGATGATTTATTGGTTGATGACTTAAGTAGAAAAATAGAATCTAATGTTGACAATAGATTAATTTCTAAATCTCATCGAGGTGGTTTGAAGGATGGTTTCAAAAAAGGTAAAGTAATCAATGAAGTTTTGGATAAACCCACTGTTATGACTCTTTACAAAATGATCACAGATCATGTTATTGCATATGTTAATGGAGCTATAAGTGCTGGAAAGGAATCTGTAGTTTTTTGGGGTGTCGATGAAAATAATGTAGACGTTGCTTTGAAAATTTATTTGGTAAGTACTTCAAATTTTAAAAAACGTGAGTCTTACATTCATGGTGATCCAAGATTCTCTAATGTCAAAAAAGGTACTAAAAATCTAGTTTATCTGTGGGCGAAAAAGGAATTTCGTAACTTGATTCAATGCTATGATGCTGGACTTCCAGTTCCAAGACCCTTATATCTCACAAAAAATGTTCTTGTAATGGAATTTATTGGTTCAAATGGTTTTCCTTGTAAGTCATTATTATACTCAGAAGTAGACAAGGAAGATTATAATCAAGCAATATCTATTATTAAAGATCTTTATAATAAAACAAAACTGGTTCACGGAGATTTTTCAGAATATAATATTTTTAAAACAGAAACCGGATTACTAGTTTTTGATTTGGGCTCTGGAGTTGACATTAGACATCCAAATGCTCAAGAATTTCTTAAAAGAGATATTTATAATATTACAAAATTTTTTAATAAAAGAGGAATTTCTGTTAGTAACCCTGATGAATTATTTGAGGCGATTATAAAATGAGTTTTGAAAAACTAATTCGTATTCCAAATGATAGGATTGCTGTTTTAATTGGAAAGTCAGGTAATGTAAAATCAAAAATTGAACAATTATGTCATGTATCTTTGGAGATTGATGGTGAAACTGGGGAAGTTTTTATAAAATCACAAGATAGTATTGAAAAAATTCAACCTTTCAAAGCTATGGAAATTGTTATTGCTATAGGTAGAGGCTTTTCACCTGAAAATGCTATGACTTTACTACAAGGTGAAAATGTATTGCATATTATAGATCTCAGGGAATTTACTGGAAAGTCTAAAGCAAATATTGAAAGGATAAAAGGGAGGATTATTGGAGAAGGTGGTAGAGCTAGAAGAAACATGGAAAATCTTAGTGGTACACATATCTCAGTGTATGGAAAAACTGTTTCAATTATTGGCGATGCAAGTAAATTACGATTAGCAGTTGATGCAATATCTTCAATTTCAAGTGGAAGTATGCATGGTGCAGTCTATACTAAATTAGAAGCTGCAAACAGAAGAAATAAACAAGAAAAAATGAAATTGTGGGAAGATCAAGATGTCTTCTATTAAAGAAAAATTTAATCAAATATCACCTAGTGAATTCTTTTACAGTAATCGTGATTTAGCTGGATTTAGTAATCCTACACGATCCCTGTATACTGCTGTTAGAGAATTTGTTGAAAATGCCTTAGATGCATGTGATCAAAAGGGGATTCTTCCAGACGTTCATCTAATTATCAAGGCTGTTGATCCTGAAAAATCTGATCCTAAGCCCTATATTTTGACTGTAAAAGATAATGGTCCTGGAATAGATTCTAGTCACATTCCACTTGCATTTGGAACTGTATTATATGGTTCCAAATTTGGACTAAAACAAGCCAGAGGAATGTTTGGTCTGGGTGCAACAATGGCCATTTTGTATGGACAAATTACAACTAACAAACCTGTTATAGTAAAAAGCTCTGTGGATGGAAAAATACAAGATGAATTTGAATTGCTACTGGATATTCAAAATAATAAACCAGTTATTGTAAAACATTCTACTAAAGAAGTTTCAAAACATGGACTCTCTGTTAGTGTTTGTTTAGAAGGTGATTACTCTAAAGCAGGAAATAAAATAAGAGACTATGTATATGAAACTTCTTTGATTACTCCTTATGCATCAATTTCTTTTGATGATCCTAAAGGAGAAAAATTTAGCCATCCTAGATTTGTAAAAGATATTCCACCCCCTCCTACAATAATTAGACCTCATCCACATGGAATCGATGTAGAAAGAATTAGGAGAATGATAGTTGAATCCCAATTTGAGATTCCTACTATTGATGATGCAATGATCGAAAAAGTCAGAAAAGATTTAGGATTGTCAATGAAAAGTCTTAGTTTTACTGGAATTATGGACAAAGCAAAAAAAAAATGGAAAACACTTCCACGCCAAGTTAGAGTTGTAATTGCATTGATGTCATTTTTGAAAATGGATTTTGATAAGCTGATGAAAATTAAAATTGAAGATATTGACATGTCAAACAAAAAATTATTTTATTGGGATTTTGGTGATTCACAATCGAAATCAATAGACTTGGATCCTACAAGTTCTTATTTCAAACAATTAACAAATACTGTCCAAGGTGAGCCTTTAACCACCTTTCTAACTAAAAGATTTCAACGTATAGGTCCAACCACTGCGCTAAAATTTGCAGAGTTTGCAGGATTTAAGCCTGAAAAACGGATGGGCACTATGACCAATCAAGAGTTAGTAAATCTTAGTGATTCCTTGCAAAAATATGAAGATTTCCTTGCACCTGATCCCAGCTGTCTTGCACCGTTAGGAGAAGAATCGTTAGAAAAAGGAATAAAAAAATTCTTTAATCCTGATTTTACTGCTGTAGTTCAGCGCCCTGCATCAGCTTATTCTGGATTTCCTTTCATTATAGAAATGGGTATTGCATATGGTGGTGACATTAAAACTGGTGGACCACATGTTTACAGGTATGCTAACAGAATTCCATTACTTTATGATGAAGGAAGTGATGTAGTGCTTAAAGTTGTTAATGATGCTGATTGGGGTAGATACAAGGTAAAAGGTGATCCCCCTTTCATCATTGTATCTCATATATGTTCTACTAGAATTCCTTACAAAACTGCAGGAAAAGAAAATGTTGCTGATAGACCAGAAATAGAACGAGAATTAAGATTAGGGTTACAATACTTGTCAAGAAAATTAGCAGCATACATGTCTAAAAGAGGACAAGCCGATATGGCAAAAAAAAGAGCTAATCTTTATGCAAAATACATTCCATTAATTGCTCAATTTTGTACTGAACTGGCTGATAAGAAAAAAGAACCTAATTACAAGAAATTATTAGAAGATGAAAGTTCATTTGAATCTAAAAAGATAGTAAAGGAGGAAGCTGAAATTGAAAACTAGTAAGTCCAAAGAACGAAGTAAAAAGGCTGATGAAAAACAAAAGAATATTCTTGAGATGCTTAAAAGTCATGGTGCAAAAATATATGATGACTTAAATAATGAACAATTTCCAAAATTCTCAATTCCGAGTAGATCTGTTAGCAATATAGTTTATGATAAAAAACTTAGACAATACATTTTAGGAAACAATGCTGCTTTGAGAAGTTCAAGAAATTCTTCTCAATTAAGATCTTTTACACAATTAATGTGGCTAGCATTTTTTGCAAATAGATTAACCAAAGAAAAAAAATCATCCACCTTAAGAGATGTTTACTATTCATCACAAGCTTTCGCAATTGAGTTTGAAGATCAATCTGAATCTGATAACATAATTGTTGATTTAGAGGCAGTAACTTCAAAACCTCGAGAAGATTTTCACATTTTTCCTGAGGAAAGAAGCTCGATCTTTGGTGATTTAACTATAGAATATACTATTCCTGGATATGAAGGAAAAACTATGAATTTATCTAATCATCCTGATGGATACTCAATAGGTCCTAGTTTAACTACTGCAGAATTAGTAGATACTAGTGCTGAAATTGTAATTGCTATTGAAAAAGGTGGTCTTTTCACACGATTTGTTGAGGAGCAAGTTGATAAAAAATTCAAATCTATTATAATTAATACTGGTGGACAAGCTCCACGTTCAACTAGAACTTTATTGAAAAGATTACATGATGAAATGAACTTACCTGTAATTGTGCTTACTGATGGTGACGTGTATGGAGAACATATTGCCATGGTTATCAAATCCGGCTCAGCAAATGCTGCTCATCTAAGAGAGCTAACCGTACCTGATGCAAAATGGGTAGGAGTTTGGGCAACAGACATTGAAAAATATAAACTACCTACTATTCCTATGACTGAATCTGACATTAAACGATGTTATGATCTTCAAAAAGATCCTAGATATGAAGATGGTATTTGGAAAAAAGAATTGGATGTGTTTTTGAGACTAAAAAGAAAAGCAGAATTGGAAGCTTTCTCAAAATATGGGCTTACGAATATTACCGATAAATATTTACCACAAAAATTAGAACTGGCAAAAAGTCTCTGATTATTTTATTCTGAGTGTCAAGACGCCATTTCTGTATTTGAAATCAAATATCTGCATGTTACTTGCATCTTCTATGGGAACCTCTTTCGAGAAACCAGCAGTTCCACGTATGTATAATATGCCATCTACTAACCTAACTGCAATTTTATCTTCTGGTCCTGGTACTTCAGCTACAAATACAAATTCCCCTTCGCCCTTTATTAGATCATAAACCCAGTTTTTTGTTTCTTGTTCTCTTGTTTGAGTGTATGCTGGTTTTTGATTTTTAGTCATTTTTTTTAGAACTCTTACCCAGTAAAACATTGTCAGTGCTGCAACACCTATCAAGATAAAGCTAACAAATCCTGAATCTGCTCTTTGTGTCATAATATAGATAACTCCTAAAAATAAAATCACTATAATTGGTATTACAAAATTTAATGATTTCTCATTTGAATATGCTCCTTTGTAACTTGCCAAACAGTACAAATCAGTAACTACCAAATATAAAGTATCTATGAAAATTTATCCACTTTGAGTTAATTTGTATGAAATAAAAAAAGAATATTGGAAATATGTGATATATTAAGTTCAAAATTAATTAAACAAAACTGATCTGAAATCACTTACTACGATGTTTTGATAAACATTCTTTACAATAGACTGGTCTATCTGGTTTTGGTTCAAAAGGTACTTCTGAATCTGTACCGCAATCGGTACATTTCATAGGATACATTTTACGTTCTTCTGACATGAATTTCTATTAATTACCTTACATAAGAATCAATTAAATTTTAATACTTCAAAATTAATAATGTATTTCTTTTTTTTAGAAAAAATCTTCTAGATTCAGATTAAAATCAAAACTATACAAAATTTATAATATATATTCCATTTTTATTACCATTTTGAAAAATCCATCTGTTGATTGATGATAACAAATCTAAACTTACCACTAGTGAAATTGTACTGAGAGGAACAATAATTGCTGTAATTATTACTGTACCATCAATTATTACATTTTTTATTAGTTGGATAATTCTTGAAAATTTGATATCTGCTGTAATTTTGGGTGGAGTAGTTCATTTCATTGCAATGGGATTTTCACTAAAAATTTCTAAAAATGTCATGGTAAAAAAATGAGTTTATGGAATATTTTTTATGGTGTCGCAATTTATTACAAGATATGTATTCCTCTAAGATTGAAAATGATTTAGTTTCTGAAATTCATTTAGAACCCATTCATGCCAAAGTCTTCCTTTTGGTTACCTGTTATGGAAAAATGTCACCAGAGATAATTGGAAAAAAATTAAAGATCTCATTTAATGAATCTAAAAAGATATCTGAAGATCTGATGGCTTTTGGTGCTTTCATAGATATTTCTGAAACCGAATTTGAGGCAATGCATCCACGATTCACTTTAGTTAACATGTATCGGAAGATGTGTGAAAGAGAGAATATTGAATTCAAACGAAATAAAATTGTTGATAATATGGGAGCAATTTTAGAAAAACCCTATAATGATGCAAGAACTAAATAATGCTAAAGATGAGAAAAAATATTGAGTACTGACACTGAAACTTGTAAACATCAGCCAGTTTATTTTGGAGTTGTAAACATCAACATAGATGAGCGCACAATTGGTTCAATAGATGTTTGGAGATGTGGTGTTTGCAAGAAAAAATTCTGTGAAGAAAAACAACTTGGAATTGAAGAACTAGCTGACCTTGTAGGCATGCCAAAAATTGATTCAGATGCAAAATGGGCAGTTACAATCTGTAAACTACAAAAAGAAAAATACAAATGGAAACTAGTAAGAATAAAAGAAAATGGCGAAATCAAACACGAATGCCTGGATGAACAGGTAATCCCACTCAAAGTAAATAATTTTAAAGTTGAAAATGAAAATCATTGGAGCTTTTTAATTGACGAGAATATCAACAAGGCTGTGGAAATTTAATCTTTAAAATGGATCTAAAAGTTCACATTAACAATATACATGGAAGTCAGATGGCTGCTAAGATCATCGGTAATTTTACTATTAATAACAATGAATTTCGTTTTACCGCAATTGCATTTGGACGAATAGGGGGTCAAAATATTGGAGCAAAGATTTCTAAATCTACTGAAAAAGAATTAGAAAAATTAGGATATGATCCTGAAGAAATTATTTTGTTACTTCAGAGAAGCCTACTTCAAGGTGATTTAACCCTTCCAGAAGGTCTTAAACGAGAATCATTTGTTGATGATTAAAATTCTGCTTCTTCTAATGCCTTTGCACATGAACAAGTCCTAGTTTTTGGAATTTTTTCTATTAATTCAGTAAGTATTGTCTTTGTTCTTGCGACGTTTTTTGAAAGTATTTCAAGAACTTCTTTTGCAGTAACTGGCTTCTCTTTCCATACATCATAATCTGTAATTGTTGAAATTGATGCATAACACATCTGAGCTTCTCTAGATAGCTGGCATTCTGGAACAAGTGTCATTCCAATTATATCTGCTCCAATTGTTCTAAAAAATTTTGATTCTGCTTTGGTTGAAAATCGTGGACCTTCAATACAGATATATGTGCAATCTTTGTGTATTTGCATATTTTGATTATTTACTACATTTAATATTGATGACTGCAATTCTGGACAAAAAGGGTCAGCTACTGAAATATGGATGACTCTTCCTTTTTCTGAAAATGATCCTTTTCTTGATTTTGTAAAATCTAAAAATTGTGAAGGTAACACAAAATGACCTGGTTCTAACTCTTCTTTCAGGCTTCCAACAGCTGAAGGTGCAATTATCCTTGTAATTCCTAATTCTTTAAATGCCCAAATATTTGCCCTGAAATTAATCATGTGAGGTGGAATTGTATGTTTTTTTCCATGTCTTGGAAGAAATGCGATTTTCCTTTCATTAAATACTCCTACTGTGATTGTATCTGAAGGCTTTCCATAAGGTGTATCGATGTTTATTTCCTGTGGATTTTCTAACAATCCTGAATCATAGATTCCAGTACCGCCAAAAATTCCAATCTCTACATCTTTTTCCATTAGTACTTCACCAATGATTTACAATTGTAATTACTAATTTCATTCATTCCATTTAATTCTGCTAATTCTATTATGAATGCAAATCCTGAAATTTCTCCACCTATTTTTTCAATTAATTTTGCAGATGCTTTGGCTGTTCCGCCAGTTGCAAGTAAATCATCACAGATGAGAACTTTTTGTTTTTCTTTGATGATGTCCTTTTGAATCTCTATAGTGTCTTTACCATATTCGTTGGGATATGACAATTTTGTTGTTTTTCCAGGTAACTTGCCTACTTTTCTAATCATTATCATTCCCTTATTGTATCTTGAAGCCAAAATGCATGCAAGAATAAACCCTCTTGATTCTATTCCTGCAAACACATCTACATCATTGGGATGAAAATGTTTTTCAAATTCATCAGCAATGAAAGATAATGCCGATGGATCCTTCAAAATTGGACTAAAGTCTCTAAACAATATTCCTTTTTTAGGAAAGTTTGGATATTCCGCTATCTTATCTTTTAGATTCATAATTAATCACTCTATTAGGTGAAATAAAATTGTTTGATACTACTGGATCTTATAGGTTGTTTCAGCAGACTTCAATGCATCTGAAGCCTTGATTGTATATGTTCCTGGTTCTGTATCTTGAGGAACGATCCATGGTTGATTAATCTCACCGGATTTTGATGCCGGAAATGAGAGTTCTTCAATGACTTTTCCACCTTGATCAACAATTTCAATTTGAACTGTTTGTGTTGCCCCATATACATGAATGTTGATTGTCTTTCCAAATCCTGGAATTGCTTTTCCTTCATCTACAACTACTACCATTCCTTCTTGAATAACTCCTAGAACATTGATTTTTGTATTATCAAAGTTTGAACCACTTGTTGCCTTAATTGTCCATATCCCTGGTTTTGCATCTGATGGAATTCTAAATGACCCCTCAGAAATTTTTCCATTTTTATTTGAAAAAGTATCTCTAGTTTTAATTTCCTTTCCATCTGGGTCAATCATGCTTACAGTTAATAGATTGTTGGGGGATGTTTCTCCTAAAATCAAAACTGAATCACCTGGATGATAATCAACTTTTGTGGTGTTAATATCGATCTCTCCAGAGCCTGTCTGTAGACCTACTGTAAATGTCTCTGAACTCTGAGTACTTCCTTTACTAATGACAGCAGTATATACTCCTGATGAATATCCTTTCAAATCTATAGTGTGTGTTCCTCGCCCATCTGGTTCCAATTTAATTGATATAGCATCCCCTTT
The DNA here is from genome assembly GCA_029862745.1 of Nitrosopumilus sp. Lineage (NCBI taxonomy): Archaea > Thermoproteati > Nitrososphaerota > Nitrososphaeria > Nitrosopumilales > Nitrosopumilaceae > Nitrosopumilus > Candidatus Nitrosopumilus sp. Next base: position 97,719 of record JAOTWS010000007.1, read on the forward strand.
GGGTTTGTCGGAAGGATCAATTATTAACAAACTAATGATCTCAGATGCTTTCCCTGATAACGTAATGACAGCAGTATCTCCTGCTTTGTAATTTAACTTATCAAATTCTAAATTAACTGGGATTGTAGGCATTTGACCAATTCCTACATGAATAAATTCTTTGTATGTTTCCTGTGTTGCAATTAGGGTATATGTTCCCTCCATTGTATTTTGAGTGGTTGGGAATTCAAAACTTACAATACCTGATTCATCAACCTGAATAATATCTGAAGTAATTTCCTTTCCTAGTGGATCTTCTAATATTAATTCAATAGACTTACCTGGTAAAGCTGTACCATTAAATTTTATAGTTTGGCCTTGATCAAATTTTAATGTGATTGGAGTGATAATTATTTTTTTGTCAGATTCTAATGTCCAATTAATTGTTTTACTGCTTCTTCCATCTGTAAGAACTCCTACGTATTCACCAAATGGTCTATCTAATGGAACTAAGAGTGGCTCTACTTCCCAATTTCCTTTACTATCTGTTTCTGCTGCGATTGCTCTGGTCAAATCTCCATTTGGTCCCGTAATCTCCATTTTAACTGCACTATTTGGATTTCCGGTTCCAAAAATCTCTAACAAGTCCCCTCTATGAATCACATTTGGAATCCCTTGGATTGTAAGTGGTATGTTTACTGAATCTATAACTCTACTTGTAATTTGACCTACTCTGAGACTAATTTTTTTCTCTTCACCATTTTTGTTTACTATTTTAAAATCTGCTCTATCTGCGTTTTGGTTTTCTGGAATCTTCACTGTAGTCATAAAATTACCATCTTCATTTGTCTCAAAGTTGCCTATTTTTGTTGAATCAATATAAACATCAAACATTTGTGATGCTCCAAACTTCTCTCCTGTAACTCTTATTGTTGATCCGATATTTGGTTTCTCTGGAACTATTCTAAATGTTGACTCTGGAGAAATAGATACATCTGTATTTCCTTTACTATTTGGATCTTCAACCTCATTTGGTAAACTACTGGCAATTGATTTGCCTATGCTAATCTGTTTATCTTGTTTATCTAATGCTTTCCAATTAATACCTAAATTTGATTTGTCTGTCTTTACCCCAAATTTTACAGATTCACCTGGTTTGATGGATTCTGATGATGTAAAAATTATAACTCCTTGTGGTGTTTTTTCACCAACCCATCCTTTCTCAGTTTTAAAAGATGTAAAACTAAAATCACTTCCAAGCCAAATTCTAAATGCGGTGATATCTACATCTGAATCATTAGTTAATTCTAGAACTGTGGTTTCATCTAATGCGATACTTTTGACAGTTACTTCTTCTGCATGTGCTGGAATTAAAATTAATGTTACTGAAAACAATAATGCAATTGAGAGGATAATTCCCCTAGTAGAGGATCTATTCATGGAATCTAAACTTCTCATCTCTCACTTAAACCTTAAAGAACTTCTCTCATTTTTCTATTTCTTAGTTTAGTATTCCTTATGAGCAAACTTCTTAAATCTCAATGTTTGGCCTTTTGAAATCTGTCAAGGTCTGATTTTGTAGAAACATTTTGATACTGTCTAATTCTTTCAGCAATTAATCTATACAATGATCTAAACTGGTCTTTGGTTTTATCTGTAAGGAAATCAGTTTCTTCTAATGTGATTTTTTCACAAATATAACGAGTGACTTCCTCATTATCAAATTCTCCCCAATCGTCATCTCTGTGCTCTTGCCATATTTTTTTCAATTTCTCCAAAACTCCTCCACCTTCTTTATCTATTATATCCTGAGGAGTGAGATTTGAAAATCCTTCGTGTCTTAACTTAATTTCATAAGTTTGATTTACTGGATAGAGATAATCTTCGAGTGCAATATAGTCTTCAATTGATTCTAATTTCTTACCTTCTCTTTCAAAGAAAATTGTCTGAATTGTTGAAAACTCGTTTGAAACCAGCTGGGCAGAAATTTGTTTGGATTCTTGAGAATTATCTAATAAAACAAACGTCTTGTAACCATGATTCCTGTAAAAAATTGCTAATGGTAATACTGAGTTTTTGTTATATGCTGCAATAACGTTAAGTGGATTCATTGAAATATTTGGATCTTGTAAGAATTTATCAAATGCATTAAGATACATTGCATCAGACATTGTCTCTACAATAATTATCGGTCTTGAGTTTCTTCCAATCTCTCTATCTACAATAGATTCAACTTGACCTCTGCATAATCCATATAAAATAGGTGTTAGTGTCTTGTCATCTGCATTCCAATAATCATAAAAGATTCTGCTGAGATGCTTTCTCTTATCCAATTCTACAACTAGTAAGTTACCTGGTGTATAATCGAATATCATAAATGGTGAGTGTGTTGCATACAAAACTTGGTTTGATCCAGCCAAGTTTTTTAACAAATCTGAAATTCCCATCTGTTGTGTGGGATGAAGATTTCTTGCAGGTTCATCTAATAGTAAGATTGCTTCTTTTAGTTCGGCCCTCTGAGTTTCTGCTGCAAAGTTTACAATAAATGAAAATGTCCACTTAAAACCCTCTGCTCTTCGGTTTAATAATCCTGTATTTGTAATGGTTCCATCTTTATGAACATCTGAAATTACAACACTCATGATATTTCCTGGATTATATCTTAAGTCAACATGAATTGGATCTCCTTTCCATGCTGGATTTAGCCTCCTTGTTAATCTATTACTTGCTGCATTGAGAAGTTTGATACATTTTGAAGGACTCTCTTTGACTTCGTCTAACTCTTTGATGTCTAATTCAGCTAGATAGAATAAATTTCTTACAGTTTCTGCTTTGTCAAATTCCTCAACAAATTCAATTGAATTAGCTCTTTCTTTTTTCTCCTCTCTGAGGTATTCATTAAGGTTAATGTTTCCATAGATCTTCTTATAATCAGAAAAATAGACGAATCTTGGATGCAAATGAGACGCAATGAAATTTTGTATTGCTGTTCTTTCGCTTTCACCACTTAGAAGATTTGAAAATTGGTTTTCTGGACTTTCATAGATTTTTTCCCATTCTTCAATCACTTTGGGTTCTTGAATGGCTATAACATGAAATTGGTTACTAAATTCTGCCATCCCTTTATCAAATATCTCTTGACTCTTTGGAACTTTTGCTTCAAAGAATTTTGTATCTATTTGTATTCTCAAGTGATTAGGAATTGTATCTAAAAACTCAAAAATTTGTTTTGAAAAATTCTCCCATGAATTGATCCCTTTATTTTCATCTTCACCAAGTTTTATATCTTCAAACTCATACTGGATCTTTGGATTTCGATTTGTCCTGATTAATTTTATCTTTTTAATGTTTGGTAAACCTGGGAATTTTTCTTTTATGAGGCTAATTTCATGTTGATTTAATTCAAATTCGCCTTCTGCTAATCTCATTTCATCTTTTAGATCTTCACTCATCTCATCACAAAGATCTAGTTCTGAAACTATTTCATCCCTATTTAGCAGCGTTAGAGCTTGAAGAATTGTTGTTTTTCCACTTTCATTCCTTCCAACAAACGCTGCCAAGTCTCCCACTGTAATTTCCCCAGAATCATGAATACAACGATATGCTCTAACTCTGAATTTTCTAAGTCGCATCTAGCGATATTTAGTCGGCTACGATTTAACTCATTCGTCAAATTGTTCTGAATTTATCTAATTTTGCTAAATAGATATAAGGGAATTATAGATTTTAAAACAAAATGGCATCCAAGAGTATTTTTGTTGTATTTGTTTTACCTGTAATTTTTTCACTAATTATTGGTGTTGTAGTGTTATCTGGAATTCTTCAGACTCCTGATAGAGAATTAAACCTGTGGCCTATGTCCTCTTTAGATGGATTCTCCTCTGATAGTCCTCCAATCGAAATAATTGGTTTGTCAAAACAATATTCTACTTCTGAACCTGTAGAAATCCAAGTCAAAATTGATGATTCCTCATTTAGATGTGGAGATCTTTATATTACAATTTATTCTTCTGGGAAAAGTACTGCTATAACCCAAGGTGGATTCTTTAACCAATGCTTTGATGAAAACAATCTTCTTCCAATAAGAGATAATTTCTCAAAGGTTATCGAGACTCCAGGCTTGTATGAAATAATCATAGAAATGGTCTCAAAAGACATGAAGAATATTTCAACAAAGGGAATATTTACTGTTAAATAGGAACAAGATATTGAATAATACATAATAAATTAAAATTAGAAAATAAGGTGATTTGATGGTAAAGAAAAAAGATAAACTAATTGACGAGGCAGAAAAAATCAAAACAGATATTGCTGCATTAAAAAAGAAAAAGAAGGTACTTGATTCATCTTCTATCAAAAAAATTAATTCAAAGAAAATTGAAAAACCCGCAAAAAAATTAACAAAGAAATCTGAGCCAAAAAAATTAACAAAGAAATCTGAGCCAAAAAAATTAACAAAGAAATCTGAGCCAAAAAAATTAACAAAGAAATCTGAGCCAAAAAAATTAACAAAGAAATCTGAGCCAAAAAAACCAATCGAAAAACCTGTTAAAGTAAAGAAATTAACTAAAAAAGAATTAGAAGAGGCTAAAAGGGAAGCTGAAAAAACATTAGAAGAAGAATTAGAAGAACAACTTACTGATGAAGAAATTGAAAATTTTCAAATTGAAAAAGTCGATATGGAAAGGCTTACCAACAAAGTTTGTGATGTTTTAGCAGAACATGAATCTGAGGGAATGTTTCAAAGTGAATTGTGGAAAAAACTTAAACTATCAAGTCGTGATGGCTCACGCCTTTCCCTAAAACTTGAAAGAATGGGTACTATTACTAGAGAAAAACTTCTTGAAAATAATCGTTGGACTTACAAATTAATTTTAAAGAAGACTCCAATCAGTACTCAATCAATTGAGAATGCCCCCTGTTTGGTTTGTCCAGTTGAACAGAAATGTTCTCTTGAAGGAGAAATCAGTCCTACAAATTGTCAGTTCATTGAAGACTGGGTACTTGCCGAAATGAAAAAACCTGCGAAGTCCAAATGAAACTAATCGACGCTCGTAAAGATCACTATCGAAAATTGGCACATGAACAAGGTTTTCGAAGTAGAGCTGCATTCAAACTTAAAGAATTAAATCACTCATATCGTTTAATTGGTCCTGGTTTTTACGTTCTAGATTTGGGATGTGCGCCTGGTGGCTGGACTCAGATGGCTGTAAAATTAGTTGGTAACCAAGGAAAGGTGATGGGTATAGATTTGTCCTATGTTGAAGAGATTCCTGGTGCTCATATAATTAGAGAGAATATAGAAGATGAACATGTAATCGACGAGATAATATCATATTTTGGGCGTAAAGTAAATGCTGTGATCTGTGATCTTTCACCACAAGTTAGTGGAAACTGGACAGTTGATCATGCAAAGCAAATTTCCCTGAATTATGATTGCACCAAAATCATGGATAAAGTTTTAGCACATAAAGGAAATGCTGTTTTCAAAGTATTTGATGGTCCATATTCTATGGAGTTTAGAGATTATATCAAGAAAAAATTTGTTAGGATTAATCTTACAAAGCCTAACGCCAGTAGAAAACAAAGTAGTGAGTTATACTATGTTTGTTTAGGTTTTACTGGTTAGTCTGAAAAATTTTAGTTATTTCATTAATGTTTGCACTAGTCCTAAATCCAGTTGGATTAAATGCTGTTACACTAGCCGTAAAGTTATTTTGCTCTAAATTCTGTATTGCTTTTTCCAACTTTGGTGGTGATATTTTCATTTTTGATGCAATTTCATCTAGTGTAAAATATGTTGCTGGCATTTCCGATTCTGCAAGACATTTTTGAATAGTTTTTTCACAAACTTTGTCTACTTTTAAATTTGGAATTTCAACTAACATGTTTTGAATAAATTCTCTATCAAAAATATTTCCAATCCACAGTGGCCCTGCAACACTAATTTTTGAATTACATAATTTACATTCTTTTTCTTGTTTTGTTGATGTTTTTCTATGTCCACAATTTTTACAATGTAAAATATACCCAAGATTTTCTTTTTGATCCGGTCTGTTTAAGACTTTAACATAAATTCTATAATAATGCATTTCACTTTCTACAAACATTGGAATAATTTCTACTCCTAGTCTTGCCGCAACTATTCTTAGACAGCCAAGAACTAATCTGATTGCCATCTCATTCCCATATTCTACTCTAACTGGAACTCCACCGTATTTTCTCTTACATGCAGCTTGAAAGATACCATTTAGTACTTGAAGATCTGTAGCCGCAGTAGAAAAAATTCCACCATGCATGGTTGCCCTTATTCCACAGTCAAAAAATGCCGCAGGGGAGCCAAATGGATCTATATCAACCATTGAGCCTCTTTCTCCCTTTTTTGAATGATTACTTAGAAATCTACAGACTTCATTTTCTGAAAATTCAATATTTTTTAGATTATTCTGACTTGCTGAATATTCTGCCATTTTTAGTGCAGTTGGGTTAAGATCATTGATTATTGTATTTTCAACTTTTAGTTCATTAGATACACGAAGTCCCCTTGCACCAATACCAGACATACCTTCCAAGAAAATCCTTGGTCCTTGAAAATTTTTCAAAAATGCTGCATATGCAATTATTGAAAAATCTCTATTTACTTTTGCCTTTGGATTAAAAAATGCTGGTTCTTTTGGTGGAACTTTATCAGTCAATGATCTCTTTGGAACTAGAAGTTTTGTGTCTCCTTCGATAATCTCCTGAAAAGTTTCATTTGGAATTTCCAATTATTCCTTTAATCTCGTATTGGTTTAATACTTGTGGGTACTCACAAATTTGAATGTTGAATATTTACAGAATTGTTTTCAAAAAATTTGATTTCTAGATTAGTTTTTAGAAATAGATTTAAAATTAATTCAATATGATTGATGAATTATCCTATGTTTCAAATCATGTAAAAAATATGTTAAATGCATTGAATAACAGATTTTCTCGTAGATATCCTGAAATAAATAATCTAGAGAAAATAATTGAGAAATAACCTATATCCAATCATAATTTTTAATTTGTGACAAAATGAATTAAAAATATTCTCTGAATCTAACATAATGATTGCAACAGATTTTTTAAGACATGATTAATCGAAAATTGTTAGAATGACTGATATTTCTAAAAAGAAATTAGTAACACACAAAAATTGATTGAACAGATTTTTTATCCAAAATGGATGTTTAAAACCTCTCACAAAAATTAATTTTAATATTTTTGAGTATAAAATGAGTTTAATAATTATGATTTAAGAGAAAACTTGTGCAAATTTGTGGTGTGGATGATGCAGGACGTGGCTCTATGTTGGGACCACTCGTTATAGCTGGAATCTCATTGGAAAAGAAAAACCTCAAGCAATTATCTTCATTAGGAGTAAAAGATTCAAAAAAACTCTCTCCAAAATTACGTGAAATTCTTTATAAAAAAATTCTCAAAATAGTTGATGATTATTACATTGTAAAAATTTCTCCCAAATCAATTGATGCTAGCGTAAAAAATCATTGCCTTAATGATTTGGAGGCAAAATACATGGCAAAAGTTGTATCAAAATTAAATCCTGATACTTCATATGTTGATTCATGTGATGTCAATCCAACTAGATTTGGACGAAAAATATCTAAAATGTCTGACAATCATAAAATTAAATCATATCATTATGCAGATAGTAGATTTGTAGTTGTATCTGCCGCCTCTATTCTTGCCAAAGTAACACGTGATAGAGCCATTGTGAAATTAAGGAAAGATTATCATCTAGGTAGTGGATATCCTTCTGACTCTATAACTGTGAAATTCGTGATGAATTATTACAAACTGAACCATTCTCTGCCTAGCTTTGTACGTAAAAGTTGGAATCCTGTTCAAAAAATTGTAAAAAACAACTAGCTTTTGTATTTTGCAATTAGCATTGCATGATCTTTGTCATATGGATGTAAATCTATTGATTGTAAAATATCAAATTTAACTCTCAACTTTTCTTTTTCCTCTTCTACAATTTTTTGAGGAGATTTTGTAACATCAATACTTCTTGTTTTTATTACTAAAAAGAAATATCCTTCTTTTTTTAGAAACATGTCGCAATTATCTATTGCAATTTTTGTTTGATCAGGTTGTGCTATGTCTACATACACAACATCAACTTTTCCAAATATCGAAAAATATTCTTTTGGTTTTCTTGCATCCTGTAAAATTGGCATAATGTTTGTTCTAAATGATGCAACTCTGTCTAAGAAATCCCTTGCAACTCTACTTGCATGCTCTACTGCAAAAACTACTCCACTAGGACCTACGATATCTGAAATATGGCTTACTGTAGTTCCAGTAGATGCCCCTAAATACAAAACCTTAGTTTTATTTTCGAATGGGAAATAATCTAAATCATTCATTATTGCAGCTGCTAATTTACTTCTAGATGGATCCCATAATCTATATTCTACTCCTTTTTGAATAACTAATTTTTCTTTGTAAACTTGATTTCCTTGAACTAAATTCTCAGTAGCTATTTTTCTTTGTCCTTCTGATTTTACCCAAAAATATGATTGCTTATCTTCTTCCAAACTTCTTTCTCTTTTTGTTTGAATTTGTCCTTTGTTTATTATCTCCACCTTCTCTTCTTGGACTGTCAAATCTTCCACCTTCTCTTCTTCTTTCGCCACCTTCTCTTCTTGGACTGTCAAATCTTCCACCTTCTCTTCTTGGACTGTCAAATCTTCCACCTTCTCTTCTTGGACTGTCAAATCTTCCACCTTCTCTTCTTCTTTCGCCACCTTCTCTTCTTGGACTGTCAAATCTTCCACCTTCTCTTCTTCTTTCGCCACCTTCTCTTCTTGGACTGTCAAATCTTCCACCTTCTCTTCT
>JAOTWS010000008.1 GCA_029862745.1 Nitrosopumilus sp.
TCAGCTAGGATAGCATCATAATTAGATTGGGTCTTTTCAAGATCATCTTTTTCTGACCTTAGCTTCTCAAGGTTTTGTTTTTGTTTGATAGATTCACTTTCAAGAGAATGTTTTTCTTGTTCTATTTCAGCTAGGATAGCATCATAATTAGATTGGGTCTTTTCAAGATCATCTTTTTCTGACCTTAGCTTCTCAAGGTTTTGTTTTTGTTTGATAGATTCACTTTCAAGAGAATGTTTTTCTTGTTCTATTTGATTTCGGACTTCATCAAGTTGGGTTTGCATATCATTTAATTTGATTTCTTCTCCTCTTAGTTGCATGATCAGTTTTGTTTGTTCATCTAAACTGGATTTGTAAGATTCTCGCATGTCTTGGAGACGAAGTTGATTTTGTTGGATTTCTTTTTCTATTTCTTTTTGTTCTTTTTGAATTTGAATTAGTTTTTCTTCTTCTTCCTTTGATTCTTTTATTATGATATCTTGTTCTTTTTTGATACGACTTAAAATAGCAATTCTTTCAGTTTTGACTTGTTCAATTTCAGCTTTTTTAGCGCTAATTTGTTTAAATAACTCTATTTCAGAAGCGATACGTTCACGCTCCTCTTTAATTTGAGATTCTAAAATAATTTTCTCAGTTTCAAATTGTTTTATTTGTTCAGATGTTGTTTGTCTAATTTTCGATAGTTCAGAGTTTTTAGATTCGGTAGATGCAATGTTATTGAGCATGATTTCATCGTCATTATTTCTAATAATTTTAGAAATACTTGAATCATATTCATTTGGACTAAAATTATTGAGCACCGTATTACTTGTTTCTGTAATTTTGTCTAAGGGATGATTTTGTGTGTCAGTTTGAATTATGGTGGTTTTTTTATCAACATGTGTATTAACAGAGTTATTTGATATTTCATTTAATTTTCTCTGAACATAATTATGATCAGATTCATAAAGAGACTTACCTTGTAGTAATGTATCATAAATATATTGAAGTCGTCCAGGGTCTCCAGAACCAGAATCAATCAATTCTTTTACATGAGATAGAAGTGGATGTTGTGAGGATTCTTTATGTGTAAAGTTAATAGAAGAACTTAGTAATTTTTCAACATAAAGTTTATCAGAAGTAAACAGTGTTTTGCTATTTCTTAAAGATTCTCTAATATTATCTAATCTACCTACATCACCTTTACCAGTATCAATTAATTGGCCTATTCTGTCAATGGCTTCTTCAATAGTTAATTCCTGCAATTTACTATACAGTAGTTTTAATATTTTTGATTAATATAAGAATATTACAAAAAGACTCTTGAAAATTTGTTATGTTTTGTATGACAAAAATTGACTCACAGATAATCCATAGAACAAAGTTAAAAAGATCACGTAGAAATGATTCATACTAATCATCAGTATTTCATAAATACCATTTTACACGAATACTGTAATTGCATAAAACAAATAAAAAATATCAAATAGTAGAGATTCAAGATGATAGGCTTGTTTTGATGGAAGTGGGTGCAGCCGATACAGAATTTGAAAAAAGAAAAATTATTGATTTATAGGTATAATTATAAGTTAGATATAGAAAATTCATAGGCAAAACATAGAATTTTTTCATCATAAAGCCATCATTTGGATTCATCTGAATACATATACTGAATAGCGAAACCTGAATTTTATTTTGTGTGTGCTCAAGAAGAATTAAGGGGGATTTTTGATGATCATGTCTCATCCTAAAACTGATTGAAAAATAAGAATAAAAAAATCCTCTGGATGATCAACAATGTAGAATTTACTATAACTACTAATCTCACGTAGTTTCCTTAAAAAGTAGCAAAATAGCCTAGATAGGAATACACAATTGCAAATTAGATCCTAAAATAACATATCTGTTCATCTAGTTTTATCTCAAGATAAACATCATTTGTAAAGTATGCGTTATATTTTTATACTGATAATAGAACGCAATTTTTTATGCAAACAAAAACTGTATGGAAATGTCATATGTGTAATATGACGTTTGATAATCTGTTGACAGCTGACACTCATTACAATGTATTTAAGCACCCAGTAGAAATGATAAAGATTCCAATTCTACACCAGGTTTAGATACAGCAAGATATAGCCACCTAGTCTATTTCTTATTATTCACTAATGATTTGTTTTGATCGTCATGATTACGTTCTATACTTGAAAGGGAGATATCTAACTGTAGATGCATACAACATCAAGTTTTTTATTCTTATGCATTATTTGTTCTTCAATGACAACAAATACACAAAAGACAATCTTGCTTTTGACAATAACTGCGATGATAGTTTCAATACCTAGTGCATTTGCTGAACAAGTTACAGTCAGTCTTCCTGCAGGTTCTAGTGTTCCAGGCTGCGAGGAAACAAACAAATGCTATATCCCATCTAAAATAACAATACATCCGGGAGACAAAGTGGTGTGGAGTAACGATGACACTGCAGCCCATACTGTCACTAGTGGCACTCCTGCAAATGGTTCTGATGGAAAATTTGATAGTTCGTTATTTATGGCAGGAACCACATTTTCACACACATTTGACACTTTGGGAGAATACCCATATTATTGCATAGTCCATCCGTGGATGATAGGCTCTGTGTTAACAACTGTAGGTGGAGGTGTTAAAGCAGATCTTGGTGAAATGACAATTGGTTCTGGAATGCAGTCATCTAATTCAAATATGATTTCCAGCATGTCTTCAATCAAGGTGTCAGACACAGATCTAATGATAGGGTACACGATAACATCTGGCAATGTAGTAAGTGTTATGCCTGATGTGGATACAAATTCACTCATAATTGGAATCAATGCCGACAAGGATGGAATTATCACATTAGAATTACCACGTTCTGTCTTGGATGCAAAGATGAACAATAACGATGATGAATTTTTTGTATTGGTAGATGGTGAAGAGGTAAACTATGATGAATCAGTTACAAAAACACATCGAACATTGAGTGTTTCATTTCCTGCAGGTACTGATGAAATTGAAATTATAGGTACATTCGTTATTCCAGAATTTGGCACAATAGCTGCAATGATTCTAGCAATTGCAACCATATCCATAATTGCAATATCTGCAAAATCAAGATTAAGTGTAATGCCAAGACTCTAAGTTCAAATCCTTCTTTTTATTTTTTGAGTTTATCTTTTCAAATATTACATCACTTAAAGATACAGATATTTCCAAAAAATATGATTGGTAATATTAAGGAAAAAATAGAGAATGCAATCAAATTTGGGATAAAATACAAGTAAAAAACAATCAACAAATGATTCTATTATGATAAAAGATGAAAATATGTGGAATCATCATTTTTGATATAGTATAGTTTTTCATGGTCTTACATTGCATTATTCTTAATATCTTCTATTCTTTAACGCCATTATTGATGCGGATAGAAGGATTACAAATCCGGCTATTCCAACCAATAGTGAAAAAATTAGAATCATAAAAGATAAAAAAAATAAAATTCTTCCCACTCTCTTTGATTTTTTTATTACAAATGAAATCACAATTGCAAAGAAACACAATCCTGTAGAAATAATTCCTAATGCTCTAAAACCACCAACAAACCCTGACAAATCTCTACCAGTATAGAAATCAATTATTTCTAAAATTAGATCCATGTTTGAAATAGCAATCAAAATTGGTATCATGCCGGCAAGTCCCCCAATAATCACAAGAATTTGATAAGAGTGAAAGATAGAAACTATTTTTAGTGGACCATATTCTTGTTTTAGTCTTCTTGACAATTCCGGGATAAATCTCGAATCTTCCTTATCTTGTCGGACCCCACAAAAAGACCAAAATTTGCAATACCATGGACAGTGCCAGTTGTTCCTGAAGAAAGTCAATGGAGTAAAGAACTGTTAGGAGGTAAAAATAACACCATGGAAGACATAATTTCCAGAATTGGAAAGAAAGAAGAAGGTCTCCTTTTTGATATAAATGAATCAGATGTGCGAAATAACGGAGGTCCAAAAGACTCTTGCTGTATTTTGGTTAAAGTGAAAGGAGAATTTGATGTTAACGAACGTGAATCCCTTAAACAGATAATCAAGGACAAATTCAATATTCAAGATTCCAGAATGATTTTTGTGAAAATACCCATAATGGATGGAGAACCAGCTAATATCACCACACTAGTCAACACAAAAGCTATAGGTCCAAAGATACTTGAGATTGCAACAGAGGCAGAAGAATCATGGACAGCCTACAAAGAAGAGTATGGAAAATGGGGTCTTTCAAGTGATGAATTCAAGCAGGGGTTAATGGATGTTGTTCATCAGTTTAGCTAGGAGGTAATTATGTCTGATTTCAATTTTTTAGAAGATCTGGCCATACAAATTCAAGAGAACAGAAAGATACTTGTAGGTATAGAGCCTTCTCTGTCAGATGTCAACATGAGATTACATGAAATCCCATTGAAACGATCTACTGAATCCATTTTTGCTAAAATGACAGGATCCTCATATGATGATAAGTTTTCAGAACTAGAAAAGATAAAGAAGAATCTAGAAGATGAAAAACAAAGAATAGAACAACTAGTACATGATCAGCTTGATAAATTTCTGGCGGAGATTACATCACAAAACATCATAATCCCGTTGGATCCAAACCCAGTCATAATAGAAGGAAGAACAGTTTACAAATATCGTAATGAGGGAAAATTTGAAAATCTCTTCAACATACTTTGTGAACTGCTTGGACTTAGTTCTCCATTAGTAGTGAAAGATGTAATGCTGTCTCCAACCGAGATAGTTATTGCTGAAAAAGATGAGTTTGATGCAAAGCAAAAGTTTGTTAACAGTTTTAATGAAATACAAAATACGCTTCTTATAAAAAAACGTAATTAAATAAAGATGAATTCAAACTTTAACACTAGATATCATTATAAAAACTAAAACCTATAGTAAATGGTTCCTCAAGGGAAAAATTATAGATGGCATAAAAAATAATTTGGAAAAATAATATTAATTTTGAAAATATCATACGGCTGGATTAATTTATCTACATTTGTCAAACCCTACGAACAAAATCGATCTTATAGTAATTAATACAAGAGTAGCTAGATCTCCAAAAGAGAGTTTTTTCAGTATAGATTCTTACTTGATAAATCAAAAGTTGCTGTAAATATAATAAAATAATCATGATTATCCTTGAATCAAAATTAGTTTTTAATGAATTGTAATCATATACCTAAAAAAGCAGTATTTTTTTCCTAAAAATATTTCAATGTTTTGAAAATTACAAAAACAAATTATAACAGATCACGCCATATCCCTACAAATTCATCACTGTGAACTACAGTCTTTACCTCAAGAAAACCCAAGTGTTCAAGTCTTTCTCTTTTATCAAAATATTTGTAAATTCCTTCCTTGTCAGGGTAAATGGTAAGTGTTTCATGCTGTCCAGGTTCTAAAAGATCTGTCTGTACATCTAGCCCCTCAATGTATAACCTATGATGCTTATCACCATTATTAATTACGGTCAAAATATATGCAAAACTAGTTCGAGTAATCAAATAGGGATTTGCCTCTCCGCCTATTCCAGAAATTCCTTGGAGTTGGACCTTCCCGTCAATATCTTCGAAAGCAACAGTCTGCTCTACACGTTCCTGCCAGAAAATTGAAACATGTCTAACATTTCCCTGACCGATAAATCCAATTACTCCAGCCAAAGTCCCAACACCCACTACAATTGCAATAATTATCAAAGTCTTATCCCTTGAAATCATGATTCGTCTAAGACTAAGGCTTATTTTTAAATAGAATATGATTGTTAAAGTTGAAAGTCATTCTGAATTATGGCCTTATCAATTAAAAATAAAAAATAAAAAATTAATTTGTCGGATTCATCAAAGAAGCACGTTCTTTTGTTTTTTGGTCAACTAAAGCGTAAACATACTGACCTGGTTTAGCACTACAATCGCCAATATTTACTGCATGGCCATCCATGGTTTCAGCAACACACCCATCTTCTGTAACTGCAATTATCTTTACCATTTCTATGTTTTCGGCGGGCGCAGTATAGAACATCAAGTATGCAAAAAGTAGTCCTGCTCCTAGTGCAATTATTCCGGCTATGATAAAAGTCATATTTTTACTTGATTTTTTATCAGAGTAATTATTTACTGCAGACATACGGATCATTATGTTAGAATTAATTAAAAAGTAAATAGACATTTTCCATTAGTAGTTTTCAAATGTGGAAATTGTTTCTAAGCATTATATGATGAATTCACCAAAGTTTTTAACACTCCAAAATTAATGTCTTAGTTTTTTTGTAAGATCTAATTATATCATCAATATTTTTTGGTTTTTACTGTATAGGTAAAACTCATTGTGTGTTTATTTTTCAAATAATATATTCAAGAAATACGATTCTCACATTTGATAGCTATTGCTGAAAAATGTATTTTTGGTATAATAATGACATTCCAGTAGTTTAATTTGTGAAGTTCAAAAATATTGGAATTATTTTATCTATAATAATTGGAATTACAATTATCGGCACAATAGCCATAACACTAAATCAAACACAAGATAGTACTGACAAACATGCTGTCAGTCTTGATACTCTAAAGATACTGCTTCAAAATAAAGAACATGTTTTAGTTGTAGACATTAGAGATGCACAAGAATACCAATCAGGACATTTGGTAGGAGCATCACATGATGTTTTGGATTCTACAACTATTGAAAAAAGAGTAAATACCATCCAAAGTAAATTACCTGATGTTGCAGTAAGGTATAATTTTGTTTTAGTTGATGACGATGAAACCCAAGCAAAGCAAGTGGCTCAAAATATGACGGAGATGGGAATTCAAACTTTCTATCTTGATGGTGGAATGAATAATTTATCTGAAAATCTCGTAACATCTAATTCTCAGACTGTAATTGATTCTAAAGAATTGATGAAAAGATTAGAATCTAATGAAGATCTATACCTGCTTGATGTAAGACAACCTGATGAACTATTAGAATCAAAAATTGATGGTGCTGTGAACATTCCACTTGCAGAGATTTTCAAACCAAATGGTATGAATGCCATTCCTAATGACAAGCCAGTTGTTGTAATTTGCGGTTCTGGAAATCGAGCAACCATTGCATCTTATGCACTTGCTCAAGAAGGTATTGACTTTCAGGTTTTAGAGGGAGGAATGAATGCATGGAATGCTCAAATTAGAGAAAAAACGGACAAGTAGATTTACCAAATCTATTTTTTACAAATTAAGATATATTGTATCATAGGCTAAAAATTTTAGATTGGCTGATTTTAAAATTTTAGCAAAAGATTCAGAATTTAGAAAGTCAATTCTGAAAGCATTGTCAGATGATTATTCCAGAACCATAATGAATGTTACAATAGAGAAGCCAAAATCTGTAATTGATCTTGTAAAAGAGTGTAATGTTCCCATGACTACTGCATACAGACGTGTTCATGAACTTGAAGAAAATAAAATTCTCAAAGTTACAGGTTCAATAGTTACTGATGATGGAAAGAAATTCTTTCTTTACCAAAATAGATTAAAGGCAATCTATGTAGTATTTGGTTTGGAATCATTAGATGTGCAAATAATAGACAATGACGGGATGGGCACTAGTGCTTATTGGTAATCATTATCAAATTTCTTTTCTGTTAAAATTTTGTTTCTATTGATCATTTCATTATGCATAACATTGTGTATTTTTCAGACAATTCCCACCACTGAAAATCTATCATGGAATACGTGTTGATGTTTTTATACCAAAAAATATTTCACGATATAATGAATAGAACAATAACGTTCTCAGCTATACTTAGTATAGCAGTTCTATTGACTGCATCAATATCCATTACAATGGATTTGAGGCAGACTGCAGACGCTGCAAAATCAAAAGGGACATCCTTACCCGAGATAGGCTCATCAAAAGTCTGTGGGGACAGATTATGCTCAGAAGTTCCTGAAGAAAAGAGAAAAGTCATGACGAAAAGTTCAACTATTACTGATGTATCAATTAACATCGATTACCTATTTGAGAGAATGAACTCAGTTCACAAGAAACATCAATCTGAAATGAAGCAGATGTGGAAATCAATGACACCACAAAAACAATCCGAAATGTTCCAGAACATGAAGCAGATGATGGAAAAAATGGAGTCAATGGATACTGCTGAACACATGAAGATGATGGAAAAAATGATGATGCAAGATAAATCTCACATGGCACATGACGGAGAAAAGATGATGATGATGGGTAAAGAACCAGTCTACAACGAGACGCTAAACCCGAGACAGATTGACTATCCCAATATTTTGGGATTCAATGATCTCCACATACATGCAATCAGACATCTTGATGTCAACCAATCACATGGTTCAACAGATCATCTTTTGCAGACCATAGTTCATCATCACTGCAAGGTTTACGATGACAACACTGCATCATGTTTGCTGTTCCCATACGGAATGACAGATCAAGACAAGCCATACGGAATTGAATATGTCATCACAACTGATCAATACCAAGAGTTACCAGACGAGGAGAAACCATATTGGCACTATCACAAGACAGAGTTTCCAAGAGCATTAGCAGCATTCCCAGAGCTAACTGATGAAGAGATATCTAAAGTCCAGCCAGTCCTTGACGAGACCTACGGAAAGGTAGTCTACTTTTGGAACTACGGTGACACATATCCAATTGGTGAACCATACATTCTTGTTGTTCAGGATATTCCTGATCAATAACTTTTTTCTTTTTTCAAATAATGAATTCAAGGGAAATTAATTCAAATCCATAACTGACAATTTTCCTCTCAAAAACATACTTGTTGGATTCTTGGGTATGTATTGTTGTATCTTTCTTCAAAAACAGTAAAGCAAAAATCATATGTTTTAATGCAGTAACGTACACATCTAATGTTATAATGTCCATTATTACAGTTTTGATGTTAAATTATCCAACCATATTTAACACTTCAAAAATATATTGAAGAATTATTAAATAAAGAAAATGAAGATATATTCCTTTCACCAAGGATGTAGGATACAAATAATTAATTCAGGTTATGTTCGAAAAAAGACAATGTTTTTTGCCATGCGTCCTTTGACTCTTCAGGTGCATATCTATCGCCAGATGGATTTGCAAACGCATGGTTCACTCCAGGATATATGGTAATGTCATTTTCTATTCCAACCTCATTTAATGCAGATTCAAACTTAGCTACTGTCTCAGGGGGTATTCCTGAATCAAGTTCTGCAAACACTCCCAATATGGGCCAGTTTATTTTGGATAGTTCTTCTTTGTCCGTTACTGGTTGTCCGTAATAGATTACAGTGGCATCCATATTATCACTGTTTAGTGCAAGATTAAGAGACTGTCCTCCTCCAAAGCACCAACCTATTGAACCCATACTTGATGGAGTATAATTGTCTTCAAGGTAAGACACTGCAGTATTCATGTTCTCAGTCCACTGTGACTGCTCAAAGGAACTACGTAATTGTCGTGCCTCATCAGCAGTAGTTCCAACTTGACCATCATACAGATCAACAGCAAAGACAACATATCCATGGGATGCAAGTTTTTCAGCCATCTGTTTAATATTGTCATTTAGTCCCCAGAATTCATGTATCATTATTACTCCGGGATATTTTCCATCGGTGCTAGGCTTTGCAAGATACCCATCTGAATTTGCAAAATAGTCTGTCACGGTTATTGTCTCAACATCATATTCCCCTATCGCAAATATTGTAGAGTTGTTATTCTCATTTTTTTCATAGTCAGGTAGAACATGTATTGCCCATCCTCTCTCAATTAGTTTTGCAACAGATGATGGCTTGATGCATGCCGGCTGACCATTTGACATCTTCAACACTAGTTCTAGTCCTTCAGTGCATGTTACATGTGCAGGTTCCGTTCCAGATTTAACCTGTTTTACGGGTGGTGGAAAGTATGCAAGACCTTGTTTTGGAACAGATGTGGCTTGACTACCCATATTATCCATAATTTCATGAGTAGATTCTTTTTTATTTTGCGACGCATCTGCAAATATCACCCCAATCTTGTTGTTGTTGTAGTTTGGAAACCAAATGTTTCCATCATTATCTGAATGAATGAATTTGATATGTGTTTCAGGTGATGGCATATCATACTCGTCAATCATCTGAGTGGTCTGATCCAGTTTTCCCATCTTGTATATGCCAGTCATGCTAAACCATACATTGTCATATGGGTCTACCCATATTGCATACGATCCTGACGACTTTGAGCTTGTATCATATTCTTTTATCTCATTGGTTACAGGATCAAGGCTTGCTATCTTTCCTGCATTGTATTGTGTAATCCATAATATTCCATTACTATCAATTGCAATTCTTCTGGGGCCGCTGTTCTCAGTTGGTAGAGCATACTCGGTAACTTCTCCTGTAACTGCATCAACTCTTCCTACATGATGCCCTCGTAGTTCAGCAAACCATGCATTGCCTTTATCATCTGTAATTATCCCATAAGGATTTGCAGACTCAGTTAACGTTTCAAATTCCTGTATCTGTCCAGTAGTTATGTCCATCTTGCCAATCTGAGATGCACTCTGCTCTGTGAACCAAAGTGTATTCTCATCTGCAAATATTGGAGTGTGTGGTCCTGCATTTGCGGTAGGTGTTGAGAACTCTTCTATGGTTCCAGTCTGAGGATCAAGTTTTCCTATCTTTGCGGCACCCACTTCTGTAAACCATATGTTGCCATGAATATCAGAAACAAGCCCATGTGGTCTTGAAGAGGGTGTTGGAATTGAAAACTCTTTGAACTCTTCTGTATTGGGATTAAACATGCCTATTTTGTTTGAACTAAATTCTGTAAACCACACCATTCCATTTACTCCAACCACAATATCGTGTGGAGCAGAATCAGGAGTTGGAATGTTCCATTCCTTAACTGTAATAGAATCGGAATCAGCGTTAGCCTGTAAAACACCTGAAAAAACAAATATCATAATTGCAGATAATACTAAATTCAAATGCATAAAATAAAACAAACACAGTACAATATTTGGTTTATGATCCTAATATTGTCAAACTTACTGGTACATATGTAAAATGTACCATATAGGTTATCAAGTAATTGTTGCTATTATTAGATGAAGATGATTACAGTTATGCTAAACGGTGAAAATCAGAGACAGATAACCTAGCAAAAATTCATGAGTATTGTATATTTTAAAAATTGATTAAAGAAACAAACACATTATTGTTGATTTGAAGTAGCAATACAGAACTGTTTTGAATGAAACCAGAAAAAAATCTGAGACAATGTCGTTTAGGATTGAAGTTAAGGTACTGAATAAATTACGACAAGAGGCTGAAAATCAAGGGGTTAGTCTAAACGTTCTTGCAAACAAGATATTTTTGCAATATGCAATATGGGATGTTTTTGAACCTAAGGTAGGAATGATTCCGGTTGCAAAACCAATTGTATCTGCATTATTTGAGAAGCTTGATAAAAAGGAGACTGGCACTTGCAAACAAAATTGGCAAGAATGTTGTATCAGATATTGCACACTTTATGAAAGGAACTATTGATATGGAGTCCTTTATCTCATGGTTTGAAACAAGAATGAAGATATCGGAGTTTGAAATAAATCATACTGTTATTGATTCACTGCATAATTACATCATAAAGCACGATTTAGGATATAATTGGTCATTATATCATAAAACGGTATTAGAATTAATTTTCAATGATGTGTTTGAGAGAAAAATTGATTTTAATATAAATGATAGAATGATGGAAATATCATTTGAAAAATAACTATTTTATTTTCACAGTTCCAGTCATCCATGGATGAAGCATGCAGTTATAGCCATACAAACCTGTATCATCAAACGTTTGCTCAAATGTATCGCCAGGCATCATCATTCCAGAGTCAAAGAGACCATCATCACTGGTAATGGTATGTACAGAAGTATCTTTGTTAGTCCATGTCACCGTATCTCCAACGTTTGCCTGATTGAATTTTGGACTGAATGATTTGTTTGATGATGGCACTGCAGAACCTGTCTCCACATCACAAAGATTAGTCTCAATTATTTGAGATTCATCTATTTCAGTAGATACTGGGACACCATGTTGCTCATGTCTTGATGAACTAGCAGATATTTTTGTAATTTCACCATTAGTATCTGGTTGTTGTAAATTAATTGCAATCTATTTTTGCCATTCCCACATGTTAATTGATTTAGTCTTTGCCACATCAACACCGTCAACTGCATCAGTGGAAGCGTCCCTCACATCAAAGTAAGCCATAGTTCCTTTTTCTTCTGGAACTCCGTGCAAGTGGAATAGATATAGTCCAGATTCTTTCCATTTTGCCTCAAAGATTGTAGCATTTCCAGGACTTACCTCCCATGTCTGAGTACGAATAGGCTCATTCTCCCAGAGGCCTGAGATTATAGTGTCAAATATTGTACCATGAATATGAAACCCGAAAGCAGCAATAGCACCCATGTCCACATAGTATAGCCTTACCAATTCGTTAGTTTTTACAGGTAATGGATTGGACCAGTATTGATCAGCATATCCATTAAAAAAGACATAATCAGGATTCCAAAACTCCTGATCTTCTAGATCATATTCTCCTTTGACTAAGACATATTCTCGTGCAGGCTCCAATCCTTCCTTTGGATCTACAATGAATGCACCATACAAACCATTTCGAATATGCTCAGATACAGGCATCACATGGCAGTGATACATGAATAGTCCCGCAGGTTCTGCAATGAAATCATAGGTATACGATCCCCCTGGTAGAATTTCTTGGAATACACCATCATTTTTTTCATTGTGATCTCCATGAAAATGCATAGTATGAGGAAGCTTTCCATTATTGATAAAATTAATAATTACACGATCTCCTTCTGTTGCCCTTAATGTTGGACCAGGTATAGTACCGTTATAGGTCCAGGCCTCAACTCTAGTACCAGGAGCAATTTCAAGTGTTGTATCTTCAGCTATTACAGTATAGGTTCTAGTAATAGAATTGTGGATAGCATGATCATCTGCAAATGACTGTAAAGGTAATTCTGCATCTAAGGAAAAATATGGGTTTTATTATAATTTGAACCAAATCATCATAGCCTGTCATCTATACATCATACAAGATGACTCTACTGTTTTTTCTCTATAATATAGTAGCATATACAATCCTGCTATAGCGAAGTATGACTTAATATCCATTTTTGGTTTAATCAGAAATTTTTTAATTATTTTCATCCATAATTGGACTATACTCTTCAAATTTTCTTATTTCTTCATACATACTATCTTCAAATAGTTCAGGATTTTCTTTTTGAGCTTTCTTCATGAGTTTTTTAAAAGTGTCTGGATCTTCTAATTGTAGATCCAGTAGTATTTTTCCTATGGAAGCATCCAAATTACTCATACGATCTAACTATCACCATAGTATTTTTATTTGTTCTAAATCGCAAAATTTGTTCTTGATACCCATGGAGTATTGTAAATACTGCTATTTGGCCATTAATGTAAAAATCAGACTAAGGGAGAATGATCACAGTTTGGCTTGTGAAACTGGATAATCTTACAAATACAGAAAATCATATTATTCAAAAAGTAACAAAATTTGAATTCAGGTAGTTTTAGAGTTCCATGTTTAGACTTTGAATTTTTTTAATTACTATATCATGATCTCCTTCACTGTCAATTGATAAAATTAGTAATCCATCATCTAAAAATAGAGTGATCAGTTTTACAAGTTCTTTTGAGGTAATCATCCAATTTGTCTTTCCTAATGAATCATCAAATACTGCCTCCATACTTGCCTTAACAGATATTTGATAGTGTGCCAGATTACTCATCTCATCATCAAGAAGTGGTTCTGAATCATCCCTTCTAACAAATGCAATGATTTTTTTTTCCTTGATTCTACCTACAAATCTAATTGATTCATCTAAACTAAGAATTTTTTATAATCTTTTTTTGTCTCGTGTGAATCCAATAGATCCAAGTAAATTTTATCTAGATGCTCTTCTATTTCTTCTCCATGTCTCATAAAATTTATTTAAATTAGATTCTACATAATTGTTTTGTGTTAAATTTAAAAAATCAAGATCTGTTTACATCAGATCCTAAAGTTACTAGATATAATTAAAATCAAATAGAAATTATAAAATAACGATTATAATTTATAAAACTAAATTCAATTTCCTTTTACCTTACAATTTTTTTCTCCAGGAAGGCAATACACATAAAATTTAAACAATTCTGTTTTTGATGAAATCCCGTCAGTGACATCAACAAATGCCAAAAGTGTTTTGATATCGTCGAACTTTTTTGGAATCTCCCATGAAAACACAAAATTACCCTGCTGGTTTGTGCGACCATGAAATTCTCGTATAATATCTCCTCCATAATCCTCTATAGAGATAAAGACTTGAGCATCATTGACAGGAATTCTATCTTTATTTACTTGTATTTCTATAATGTGAGTTGTACCACGTCTTACTTGTTTTTCTCCAGTAATCCCAACTTCAAGTTCAGACGAGTCATATCTAGATTGATCTATAACATACATAGGTATTGAAATTGTAGATTCATTCTGATTTACCCCATCAGTTGCAAAGATTGTATACAAATCAGATGGAAGATTGTCTGGTAAAGACCATGGCATATACAATACTCCATTTTCATTTGTCTTACTTCTAATAGAGGTTATTTTTTCATCATCATTTTTGATTGTAATTTCCACGTTGTGTAGTATGTGCCATCCATATCCATGAAACACAAGATATTTCCTTCCATCGATAATTTCGGTTGTAATATTTAATCTAGGGCCATCTGCTACATTCTTTTCATCAGAAATTACAGAAAATGATGAACTGCTCTGCTCATTTTTTACCAAAACCCATCCTCTTTGAAATAAGGTGTTTTTGGTATCTTCAGTTACACATGCAACACGCATTCTATTATGTTTGTAAACAGGGATTTTGTCATCATTACATTTAACATCAATTAAAGCAATACCGGATTGGATTTGTTTTAGTGGTGAAAGAGATTGCTCTTCAACACTTAGTAGAAAATTAAATGTGCCATTTGCATTGCGCATTACTCCTGCTTTTGGATCAACATGTTCAGTAAATTCAACAAAAGGAATAGAGGTATCAATTTTTGAAATCTTTTCTTCCAACCCATCATCAAATGTGATTGTTATCAAAACATGTCCTTTTGTAAGCAATGTATTTGGATAAAAAGAAAGAGTAAATTCCACGTCATCTAAACGAATCGTATTGTTGGATTCAGATTCTAGGGTAAAAGGACCAATAATATGAAATAATTTTCCATCAATATTCTCAAGTTTATCTTTGCGTGGTTCTAGTATTATAGATGCATTAGAATCATCACAGGGTACAAGTGTATTACTTGGATCATATGTACACTGTGCAGATACATAATTTATTGTAATTAGACTTGTAAAACAAATCAAAATCAGGATGACAATTATAAGATATTTCATGATATGAATTAAATTCCAAATATAAAATTCATAAGTATATTGAATGTTTTACTCTATCTAGCAGGAATTAGAACGATCCATCTTAGAAGGTGCAGTTTTGGACAGATCTGATGGTATGATGTATAATTTTATTCCTATATTCAAAATTGGTCTAGGTGGAAAATAGGTATCAGACCTGCAGTACATCAGTTGGATCTCAATTAAAGATCTTTTCGAGATAGTATTATTTGTATTTCAAGCCTACAATATCTTCAATCCCTTATTTCTTGGTAAGACTTGTCTTTGGAGAATGAATAGAGTTTGTTTTGCTTACAAACTATAACGTGCATCCACAAATATTATTGGATAAAAAATTCAGTTTCCATTTCACTAATAGGGATGACGTATTAACCCATGATTTGAATAAAACAAGAGTTAGATAATAAATCCAAAGCAAGAGGCACATAGAACATTTACAGATATATGTCAATCTCATCAAGATAACTTTAAGCAAACTACAAATTTTACAAAGGATTAACAATATTGTGCTTTACCCAATTGTGATTTATGATAATCTGTGCACTTCTTGCACATTATATGCCAAACTTGTGAATAGATTGCTTGGTGGAAAAGTGGTGATGGTGGGACATTATACAGTACGTGGTAAGGAACTCAAAGAAGTAATATTTCCTAAAGATTATGATGGAACAGATATGTCATGGTTTGTCACAAAGAACAAGGCATACGGAGGAAAGGAATGTCTGAAAGAGCTGATAAGATATGGAATTTCAAGAATGCGAAAAACTAATCATTATGAATTTCCGAAAAATATATTTGCACTTGATAAGTGTACTTCAGACTGTAAAACAATAAAAAATGTGATTATCCGCTCTTACAGTATTATTACGGATGGAAAAATAATTGAGATTAGTAAATAATATGCATTATGTGTAGTTTCAGGTTTTTAGAAATTTCTATTCTGCAAGTATTTTCATTCTTCTGATTGTGAATTTTTCGGGTTTTATTATGATAAAACAAAGAAGATCTTTTTTCCCAATCACCTCACATTGATGTGGAAATAGATGCAAGGTATTCTGATGGAAGATACATGTTTTCAGCCGCAGTCAACATCATAGAGACCAAAGAATTCCATACTGTTGACACTTTACTTCTTAGAATTTAATAAAACAATGTACATCAAGATACACACCTTCAACAAATTCCAACAAGGATTCTTAGTTTGATCTAGAGAATGATTTCAATGTCTACGAGTCTGCAAAAATCAACATCAACTGCCTTGATGACAAAGACGGTGACACAAACCTCACATTTGACAGCGTATATAGACAGGCGGTAAACGATACACGCTCAGGCATCTTGGATCAGTTTCTGCAGCATGAAATTGTAAAATGTAATGTCTAAATTAATGAAAAAATATGATAGCATATGTTTGAAATCCAAGACTGGCACAATAAAAAATACATCTCACTTGAGACATACAGAAAAAACGGCATTCCTGTAAGAACTCCTGTATGGTTTGTCATACTTGATAACACAATACATGTGGTGACAAGAGAGGACACTGGAAAAATAAAACGTCTGAGAAACAACAAATCAGTCAAAATTGCCTTGTGTACATTCAATGGTAAATCTACTGGAGAATGGATTTCAGGAACTGGACAATTTGTAACAAACGACATATTTGAAAAGGTAATTGAGTTACGGAAACAAAAATACGGATTTATGGAAAGAGTTGCAAGATTTGTCAGTAGGAAAAGAGGAAAACTAGTTGTTTTTTCCATAGAAACAAAATGAGTTGGGATTTGTGAGATCCTAATGTCGTCTATTCTCAATCCAAGATTTGTAATCTCTCTGGATATGTTTTCGTATTTTGTCATTTCGGCCTTGATTGGAAACGACATGTATGCAACAAAGGAATCAGCAGAGTTTACTTTACCTGCATAGCCAAATCTATTACCATCAAAGTTTGTCTGAATATATGATATCGACACATCATCAAAAATCCAAAAGTTCTTTTTCTAGATCCTCTGAAATGTCAGCCATGTTCTGATTATAGTTATCCAATGCCTTTGGGAGTTCAGATGGCAGGCCGTTTATCACAAGCACCATCACTACAGAATCAGGCTCAAGCGTTGCAGAGATCTCCCCACTTGTAGTTATAGTAGTATACCCATCACTTTGGCTCATTATATTGACAAAATCAAACGGAATAGAAATAGAGTAAGAATCAGAAATCACAATTGTTGTAAATATTCCCAGCATCACAAACACTGCTAACAAGTATTGGATAAAACCTCAACTCATATTTTATGAAAATAAAGATCTAGTTAAACAATTCCATCAAATGCTTTTTTGTAAGACTCTACTACATCTTGAATTTAGAATAATGATATGTATGATAAACCATCATGTGTTGGTTTTACCATTAACAAAAAACCATATGTTAAAAAATTTGCCATATCGAGAGTTAACTAAATTATAGATTTTTCGAGTAGAAGCAATAATCATCTAAAAAAGATTCTATGAGGACTGGTTTATAGATGCGGATTTCTTTTCCTTGTTTGGACATGATTTGCCCTCATGTGTTCTATCTTTGTATGTATCTTCTCCACCATCAGAAACAGGGTCATCAGCCTGTGCCACTGCAGTATCAAATGGTAAGGCAAGTGAAAATACTGCAACTAGTGCTATTACTGCAAAAGTAATGGTTATGGTGTTCATCTAATTCTACAGTACACTATCTTTAGATTTAAGTATTGTTAACAACTTGTACCCAATACATTTTATTGCAGCAACCTAAGTTTATTTCAGTCATGACAGAATCGGTGATACGACATACTCTATTTCATGACGTAGCGCATTTTGGTGTACGCATCACAGTTGGCCTCATATTTATCATGCATTCACTAGGTAAGTTTGAACCTGGTTTTCTGGGATTCTTGGAGAGACTAGGGTTACCACCTGAGATGCAGTTTCCAATTGCACTGGCAGAGTTTGTCCCAGGTATACTGCTGATCATAGGAGGTCTGACAAGAATCTCTGCATCAATATTGGCTATAGTGATGTTAGGAGCAATCTTTGTTGTAAAGGGTGCCGAGAATTTTACAGGACAGGGAGGAACAGAACTTGATATATTATTACTTGCAAGCTGTCTTGTGATAATAGTAATAGGCCCATGCAGAATTTCAATATCATATATTCTAAAAAAGGTACCAAGATTCTTGCAGTGATTAGATATCAATCAGTTGGAGAGAACCAAGTTATTTTATAACAAAGTCACGCAGCAACAAGTGCATATAGATTTACAGTTCCACCAATTCTGTCAAGGTAGATCCTTACTGAATTATGAGGGTCTATTTTGATTTATTTTGGGATTTCATCTTTGACGATATTTGAATGTAGTAATATTCTTCACAGGTATGCAAACAGATAAGGTGAATGGTTTACGGTTCTGAAAAGATGGAGTTTGTCTCATATAATAAAATATCAAATCTACTCATAACTGTGTTGAAAATAAAAAAATAAAAAACGGATTTGTATGCTTAAAGACTATTCTTCCTGATCTAAGAGAATTCCTAATTTCTTGATTGTCATCTCTTCTACTTTGAGATGTTTTTTCAATAGATTTTGGTGATCACGTCTATGTTTTTGAAACACTTGACGCAGTCTTGCTCTTGTTTTTGCATTTTTTAGCTGCTTGTCGTAATCAGTATGCAGTTTTTTGACACCCTTACTAAGATCATCCAGAGTCTTTTTTCCACTGGATGAAACTACAGTTGTGATTGATTTTGAAGTCATGAATAAATCAAATGAAATTCCATACAAAAGTCAGTGAGGTACAAAATATTAGACTGTACCATGAACAATGCAAACAAGATTTTTCTGGATCCATCTCAGTTTTAAGGAATATAAAATTATGAAAAAGAAAAAAAGAGAATCAGTTACCAGTAACTAAATCCCAAATGAATCCAAAGAATTCTTTTATCATGTACTGATTTCCAAGAAAAAAGTAGATAATTTCAGATCTTAACATTCATTGACCCAGATCGAATAAATTTTCAATCAAACAGTTCTAATCTGATTTATAATAATTTATTGTTCCATGATAGGATTATGCTCAAAATGCTATACTTCAGGCGTATCTCTTGTATTGCATGACGAAACATTTGAAGCAATATGCGACAAGTGTAGAAACTAATCGTCTATTGGAGAAAAATTTACTTTATATCCAAATAGACACTAACAATTGTAACTTATCTATATTATTTTTTATCTGCTGATTATTCCAGTAGATTGTTTGTCTTGTATCTAATACATGTGAATTTACACACCATGAACAAAATAACCAACGCTAATTTATGAATTCAAGACACGGTATATTCAATACCAAATCCATGTGCAACTCAAAAAATATAACATGTGATAATTAATTCCATATAAGATGGGTCTAAAAATATTAGGTGTCGCCTCTAGTATGCGAGAGTCATCCTACAGTACATACGTTCTAAAATTGACATTGGAAAAAGCAGAAAGGGAAAGCGCAGAAACAAAATTACTAGACCTACGAGAGACACAATTACCAATGTATCACCCCGAACAAAACAGTTCACCTGAACTTAACAAAGTAACAGAGTATGTAAAATGGGCAGATGCCTTTATTCTAGCATCACCTGATTATCATGGTTCTATGTCTGGAGTAATGAAAAACTTTCTGGATTTTTTCTGGTCTGATTTTGCAGGAAAGACATTTGGATATATTTGTGCATCACATGAAAAAGGCCTTACAGTCATGGACCAGATGAGAACCGCCGTAAGACAATGTTATGGATGGAGTATGCCGTATGGTGTTTCAGTAAATTCTGATCAGGATTTTGACAAACAAGGAAAAATCACTAACAAAAACATCCTATCTCGTATTGAAACTATGAGTAGAGATTTGATAGTATATGGAAGTTTGATTGCAGACCAGTACAAAAAAGATCTTCAAAGTAAAGAATCAAATACGTTTGCTGCTAGGTATAGACCATAGAAATGTACTGTCTGATAAGCATGATTGATTACTCATTTTAAGTACAATCATGAAAATTATAACCAATACAATAATTTCTAAAAATACATTTTTTGTATTTGCTTTTTCCTTTCATTAAAGGTCATATTCTAAACCATGTATGGATTTTGTAATATCGTGAAAAGATGTCTGGGTAAATACTGACTTTGAGATAGGACCCCTGACGGGTTAATCTCAAATTGTATTTGCAAACGGAACAAGCAGAGCATCTTTGTGGCATATTTCACTGTACATCTTGCACCATCATCATAATCTCAAAGAAATGAAATACGAATGGATTTTTTTATACAAAATCAATTAGTGTTAAATCACCATCAAATTTTTTTGCCATAGTCAATCCTACAAAAAAGGATTGTTTTACATTATGAGTTACAAACGCAACTACCATGTGTTTGAATATAGTAGGTGTTATTTCATATATATTAAAAAGATTAAAAATATTCAAAAAAGCATATATCAGAATTTACATATTTAAGTGGATATGAACAATGATGACATTACACATAACATGATAATTCGAACAATTGATTCAAACAAACTACCAGATGTAGAAAATTATGTACGATCTCTTTATAAGAAAGGTTACTTTGCAAAATTGATAAAAGAAGGAATGTTTACCGTAGAAGAGATAAAAAAATTACCGATTGGAAAGATGTGTGATATTTTCTTCCGAAAATCTGATCAATCTCTTCAATCAGGAGATATTAGGATTTTCAAAGATAGTGGGGATTATGCAGTTAATCTTGAGTCAGGTGTATAATTTCATGATTTTTGATTGCAAGTTGATGTTTTAATTTTAAAATATTTTTTAGATAAACGTGATGTCTCCATCAATCATATATGTAATACACAAGTATTTTTAGTTCATCCTTAGACAGTTTGACAACAGAATCATCTCTATTTTTTTACGCAATCAGACCTACTTGAGGATTCATTTTACATTAGATAAAATGTTGTCATTGACAATTAATTTCATTTAACATATTCTATCCATATTTAACACATAATTAAAAAAATAATTTATAGATTGAATTTCATCTTGATGTTACAAAGATGATGTAATAGCAGAAGATTATTGTTTTTACTAAGATAAGTTTTAAGAATGACATACATGCAAAACTCTAGTTAAAAGTTAGAATAAAGATAAAGAAATAAATCATAACAAGAGAGAAAACCATCAATGACTGAATTAACTGAAGATGAAGTGAATTCATTAGAGCGTGCATGTGCAAAACTTGCACAAGAAAAAAAAGTATTTCATGTGGGGGTACTTAATAGATATGGTAAATTAGTGGCAGGGGGATTCAAAGATAGTGTTGAATTTCTAATTGATAGTGACAAATCTAAAATCATTTATGAATTAATGAATAACATTTTCCAAAAAAGAAAAGAACTAGACAGTGTATTAGGCGAAACAGATTATGCCACGTTACGACGAACAAATTTTTTGTTAATCACTGTTCCAGAAAAAGGAGATTTATTGATAGTTATAATTGCGGAATCCGATTCTGATGATAGAAAAATTATCAAAAAGGTAGAAGATATCTTTGATAATGTGAAGATCAAGTCTGTCGGAGTCTCATATCCAATATATGATTAACAATTCTACAAAGTGACTTCATTACAAAATGACATAATATGTGCTTTGAATCCTTTATCCATCAGAGGTTTTTGGAATTTCAACCAATATTGACAAAAGAAAACGGATAATCACAAACAAACAAGAGGTACAAGACTAGAATCACATCATCACAAGGTTAATCATAACTGAAGAATAATTGATGAATATACTGGTAATACTGCCTCTTGGAGATATATTATGAGTAAAAAATTTCAATACTGTTGAATACCTTTTACCACTCTTTTGTTTTAAACGCCCCTATTGACAAGGTATGGGATTTTTATACGGATTTACACCATTTAGAAATAATTACCCCAAAAAGATTGGATTTGAAGATAATAGAATCAAGCAACAATAAGATTACACAGGGCCAGACTGCTTATTTTTCAAGCAAGATAATGACCAGAATAACTTGGAAAACCAAGATCACTGCATGTAAACCATACACATATGTAGATGAAATGAGTAATGCGTTATTCAAACACTGGAGACACACTCATGTTTTTCATAAAATAAGCGAGACGCAGACCAAGGTAATAGATGAGATTGAATTTGAACTACAGTATGGTTTTATTGGAAAAATGTTTGGATGGTATGCTCTAGACAAACTCAAAAAAATCTTTGCACACAGACAACAAGCAACAATTAATGCCCTTGAGTAATCTTTGAACCATTTTTAAAGTCTGAAATCTCAACTAGATATCATAATTACTCTAGTCAAAAAAATGAATTTAACATTCATAGAAAAATCAGGGGGTAATAGTAAAATCAAATTCAGAGTATTTTATTCCATCTGTTTCATTTATCTGTAAGATCAAGGAAGGCTTTACTAACCAATCATGGTGTTCATCGCCAGCAAAATAGAGTTGTGTTGTAAGTGGTTCTCCTTCAGGAGATGAAATCTTTACGTGAAGATGTGAGGGTCTGACTACACCTGATTCAGAATATTTTCCAGGAAATATCGTTTCAAGATGATATAATCCATTCTCATCGGCATGTATTTTTCCTCGAAGAGTAAAATCTTCAAAATAATAATTACCTTTTGAATCCGTTTGCCAGATGTCTATTATTGCACCTGGTACGGGATTGCAATTGTAATCAAACACGTGTCCTGAAATTATCAGTTTTTCTCCCTCTAGTAATTCACCTAGTTTTTCCTTTTGAGGTGCATCTGCAATGTAATAGGGTCCCTCAACATTGTTTTCTGTTAAAGCACATGGGTAATTAGAATTAGGTAATCCACTATTTTGCCATAACACGCTTCCTAAAACCAAGACAGTAATAATCGGCACTATTGCAATAACTATATTCTTTAGCAACACAACAAAAAATTACTTTATGTCAAGTAATAAGTTTCACAATGACTAAAAATGGTGGAGATATATTCCATTAATAGATATTATCTCTTTGTTTGAATTAGTCATAGCAAATGAGTGACATCATAATTCGTCATATGATCAAAGAAGATCTACAAGAAGCAGATAGGATAATCAGATTAGCATTTGGGACTTTTTTGGGTTACGATAATCCTGAAGACTATCGTTTAGATGCAAGATATGCCAATACACGATACAATGCTGATCCTTCTGCGGCATTTGTAGCTGAATTAGATGGTAAAATGATAGGCTCTAATTTTGGGCTTCACTGGGGTAGTGTCGGAATATTTGGACCTCTAACCGTTCATCCTGAATATTGGGGCAAGGAGGCAGGAAGCATGCTAATGGAGTCTGTAATGAAATGTTTTGAGAAATGGAAGGTGACCCATTCAGGAGCCATGACTTTTGCAAACAGTCCAAAACACATCAGATTATACAGAAAGTTTGGATACCATCCCAGATTTTTAATTCCAGTAATGTCAAAAAAAATAGAACCCAAATCTGTTATTTCAAATTCCAAATTTACATGGGTAAAATATTCAGACTGTGAGGAAAATCAAGACAAGTATCTTGAGGGATGCAATCAAGTTACAAATACAATTTACCCTGGTCTTGAGCTAGAATTAGAAATAAAGGCAGTAGACAAGATGAATTATGGAGATACAGTGATTCTCTTTGATAGAAATAAAGAGATTGCAGGGTTTGCCACTTGTCATTGTGGAACCAATACCGAAGCTGGAAATGACAAGTGTTATGTAAAGTTTGGTGCAGTAAAGGCAGATTCAGAATCACAAAGCAATTTCATGAATCTTTTAAAAGCATGTGAAGAATTAACCATCGCAAAAGGACTTTCTTTTCTGACAGGAGGAGTCAATGCAGGCCGCTATAATGCATACCAGTATATGTTAAAGCAAAATTTCTCAATTGATTTTCTAGGCGTATCGTTGCATAAGCCAAACAATGATGCATATAATATTGCAGATAGATATGCCATAGATGACTGGCGTTAGGAATGTTTCGATGTTATAAAATCAATAACTCATTCAATATTTGTTTAGATTAGAAAGTGCACGTAACAACCAATTCAGTTCTACAAAACATCAAGACTAGGAATGACAGCACAAATGCTTTACTGATTTGAACAGAAATATTCTATAATCATAAATTTCAACATTCACACAAGCAAGAAATTGATGTGATTTCTTTTTTCTAGATTTATTGTAGTATTGCAGATTTTTCCATCTATATCTGAATTCCTCTAGAATGTGAAACATCAGAAACTTCTACCCAGTAGAATAGTGGTAGATTTTTTCTAGTTGAAAAATGTCATGTGAGGCAATAAAAAATTGTAAAAAGGTTTTCAAAACTTAAGGCCAGAAACAAGGGTATTCTAGTGACAGTTTTGCTCTGATTCCAATGCAGTGAAGCCAACTTTGTTCTCAGTATCAGTTTAAGGCCTGAAACTATTGTAATCAGGCGACAGCCAGCCGTTCATAGTTTGTTTTTGATTGTGATATTTAACTAGTGGTAAATAATAATTCTGGTGGTAATAATGTTCACCATAAATTAGTTTTTAAAAAAAATTAGTAAAGATTATTTCTTAAAAGTTATCAAGTTTTGAAATCTATTCTTTTTTTAACAAATCATTGCTAATTTTCAAAATATTATTGATAATTTAAATCACTTTTGTAATCACTACTGGATTAATTGAAAAGAACCCCCTGTCACTCTATCTCGAATGTCTTTTGCAACCAACCCGAATGGGATTCAGGCTTGTTTGTTACTGCTATCCATATTTTACTATAAAGATAACCTGTCCAACTAGTGCTAATTTTAAATATGAAACAAAAGAGTTCTATTTTACCTATACTGACGTTATAACAACATGAGACAAATTTTTGTAATACTTGCAGTTGGAGTACCGCTGTTATTTGCAGCGTTGTTTATAGTAAACGGAATTATCTCAGAGACCTTCCCAATGTTTATAGAAACACCATTTGATGAGTCACAGAATTTACAACAAACATACCAAGCAGGATTAAATCACTGTGAAAACAATTATGGAAAGTCTGATGCATTAGATAAGAAAAACAGGTATGAGGAATGTGTTGATTTGGTTGAAAAATGGTATGCTGAAAATATTGAAAAATAATAGAACATCAAATGAATTTCCCATTGTACCTGTAGTTGATTATTTTATGGAACGTATTGTGTGATGCGATTACATATATGGATGATAATAAAGCACAGATGAAATTTCTTATTGCTATCAATTCGTTTTGATTGTCAATAATAAGTGAGGTTTCAAACACGACGTAAAAGTTGTCAAAGAGTCAGAATACGAAGGTTAACTATTATCTTGTAAGATTTGTTTTTTGCAGCAGAGTATACATACTACCGAGATATTTCTATCTGTGATTCATTGTATGACATATCTGCTAACCCATTCTTAGAAAACGTCACTGAGTTTTTTCAGTTTTCTCAAGTCAGTTATTTCAATACTATTACTTAGCGTTACAATCTTTGCAAGTTTTGGATTTGCCTTCTCACCGAGCTTGAGCACAGGTTCTCCATGCAATCTTATTTCAAGTGTAATATTTTGCTGTTTTAGATTTTTTGCAAGATCCTTTGCTTCTGATAATTGTTTTATCAGACCAGGTCTTTTTTCAATCTCAATTGGAATGTCAATGATGTCGATAATTCGAGAGTTGCCTTCGGCAAGAAAGGTAATTGATGGGGCACCATCACATGCAACCTTTAGACTTCCACTTTGTATAAAAGATAAAAAATTGGCGGGAATATCAAAATCTTTCATTTTCATCCACACCTCATTTTGCTGTAATAGTCAGTTTTCCAGTTAAGGAAACCGTGCCTGTAGGGATTGTCTTGCCGTCTTTTTCGATCTTACCTTGCATCTCAAGATTTTCAAAATCATAAGTGATTGAGGCATGCTTTTGCGTAAGCTTGTCAAAAATTTCGGCCAGTAAATTTGCCCATTCTTGTTCTTCTGCCATGATTATTTTAATCAATTTATGGTATTTAACCTAGGGGTAAGATTAATTCTAGTGGTAAGATTAATTCTAGTGCCAATAAATAAGGCGCAGACGACTTTTGAATCATATGGAAATATTTTGTTGAAATCAAAAAACAACATGCACTTATCTGTTATTTTGTATTTTACTTAGCACCACATCTAATTTCTCTAAAGTATTAAAAATGATGAAACAAGAAAAGATTTGTAGGATTTAAAATTTCAATTTCTGACAATAAACGCACTTTCGGAGTTCTAGTTATCACAATAATTCTGAATTCATTAATTGGAATCCAATTAGTTTAAGATTCTTTTCCAATGAAGGCTAAAGGAAAAGAAGGTTGAAAATATGACTCTAAAACATCAAGAATTGTTTGTGGTGACAGACTCTGTTCTGAAATTCCAAATGAAGAATCAGAATATATTTCAAATATGAAATTGCAATCACAGGATATCAGGCAAACAGTAAACTGCACTGACAGTGAAATTTTAATCAGAGATAATTATTGTGTTGCATACAAAGTCTCTGAAACTTTTGTGAATAATGCATATGTCAATGAAGAATTCAATTCTCTAATTATACAGGTAAATCCATATAACGATGGTACTTTGGTGATTGGTATTTCTCCACAGATCATAAGTGAAATATTTATGATTTTGATCGATGGTCAAGAATGGATGGATTCCTACATAGAGGGCAACAAGGTGACTGTAAACTTTACCCGGGGAACTAAGAAAATTGAAATAATTGGTGAGAAAATACA
Source organism: Nitrosopumilus sp. (assembly GCA_029862745.1). Taxonomy (NCBI): domain Archaea; kingdom Thermoproteati; phylum Nitrososphaerota; class Nitrososphaeria; order Nitrosopumilales; family Nitrosopumilaceae; genus Nitrosopumilus; species Candidatus Nitrosopumilus sp. Next base: position 27,395 of record JAOTWS010000008.1, read on the forward strand.
AAGTTGAAATTTAATAGACTTGCTTTATTTAATGAATAAATTTATAGTAATTGGATGACATCAAGAGTAAAGGTAGAATAAAATTTGTCATTTAATATTTCTGTAACTTTATCGATAAAAAATATTAGATATACTTTATCATGAAAAAATATCAAAAATCTGTATTTTTATTTAGACGGGATCTGAGAGTAGTTGACAATACTGGTTTGATTGAGGCTAGTAGGTCCTCTAACCAAACAATTCCCTGTTTTATCCTTGATCCAAAATTATTGAAAAAATCTAATCCAAAATTTAGCAAGTTCAGACTTCAGTTTATTCGAGAATGCCTGGTGGATCTTGATAAACAATTACAAAACAACGAGTCATACTTGCATATTCTTTCAGGGAAACCAGAAAAAATTATTGAAAATCTAATTAATCTGATAAAAATTGATGCGATTTTTGTAAATACTGATTACACGCAATTTAGTAAAAAGAGAGACAGAGATATTAGAAAAGTTTGCAGCAAACACAAGGTTGATTTTATTTCAACAGACGACCTACTCTTGCATGATGTAGATGAGATCAAGACTCTAAAAGGAGAGCCATACAAGGTTTTCACATCATATTTCTCAACTTCAAGAGGATTATCAGTAAGAAAACCACAAAACCATGATTTTTCTAATCTTTCAAATCAAGAGATAAAATTAGAGATTTCAAGTGGCAACCTAGAAAGTCATATGGAAAAAAATAATCACAAAGCCTCATTCAGAGGAGGAAGAGAATCATGCGTGTCATTGTTGAATAATCTAAAAAATCTAAAAAATTACGACGTTGATCGAAATTATCCTGCAATAAACGGCACCTCGATGTTATCTGCTCATAATAGATTTGGAACCTGCTCCATACGGGAATTTTATCATAGAATTTTACAGGATTTGGGGTCAACCCATACACTAATTGCACAACTTCATTGGAGGGATTTTTTCACGTATATAATGCATCATTATCCGCATAGTTTTTCAGATGAATTTAACAAAAAATACCAAAAAATTCCATGGAGTAGAAACAAAAGGGCATTTAGAAAATGGTGTGAAGGCAAAACTGGTTTCCCAATCGTAGATGCTGGAATGAGGGAACTGAACGAAACCGGATTTATGCACAATAGAGTGAGAATGATTGTGGCATCCTTTCTCACAAAAGATCTGCATATTGACTGGAGATGGGGCGAGCAGTACTTTGCATCAAAACTGATTGATTACGATCCAAGTGTAAATATCGGGAATTGGCAATGGGCAGCATCCACTGGATGCGATGCCCAACCATGGTTTAGGATATTCAATCCATGGCTTCAGCAACAAAAATTTGATCCGGATTGCATCTACATAAAGAGAGAGATTCCAGAACTAGAAAATATCTCATCTAAAGTTATTCACAGATTAGATACAAAATATCCTGAAAATATGCTGAATTATCCCAAACCTATGATAGACCACAAGTCTGAATCATCACACACCAAAGAAATTTTCAAAGAAATATCAAAAATAGATGAAAAGATCAATGGGATTGGAGAATAGCGTTGTAAATTTTTTAATTATTTTACTCTGAACTACTAAAGTATACCTCTAACGTATCAAACTTTTCTTGGTGATCCGCAACATAATGCAGCACATCTTAAGAACCAATCTCAATCCATTCTGAGATACCTTTGAAATAAACAGTATCCTTAACGCATACGTCACTGGGACCGGATAGCCTCATGAGTTTAATTTAATCCTCAAAATCAGGAGCATTTCTAGATACAAGTTGCTTTCCTACTCCGGTTGGAGCCAAACATTCTACAGTTCAATAAAATATTGTTCCTTTTTCAAGTATCAAAAATTCATTTTAATCATGAATTAATATTTAAGATCACATTAGTTTGAATTAATCTTTAATTTACACTAGAGAATTATTTGAAATTATTTTTCGTGAATAATTACATATTGAAAATATTTCCACGTAAGTCTTATTCTGAATACCATAACTAATCCCCCACGCACGCTATATTCCTAATCAAATTTGAATCAAGTTATTTTTAGATCTTAAATGTTACAGCAATCATCATATTCTTACTGCTAGATTAAGAGTATTTTATTTTATCATAGTAAATGATTAAAATGTTTAATGTCTAACAAAACAAGATGACTACTTTTGATGAACAAATGTTAGACATTATGAATAAATCTGCATTAGCATTAATGCTTTCAATTGGCCATAGAACAAAATTGTTTGATGTGATGGCAGAGATTCCCCCCTCTACCAGTAATGACATTGCATTAAGAGCAAGGCTTAATGAAAGATACGTGAGAGAATGGCTAGGGGCTTTAGTTACTTCCAAGATTGTTGATTATGACCCTCAATTAGCACTATATTCCCTGCCTAAAGAAAAAGCAGATTTTTTAACTCGAAATGGTTCATTTAATTTTGCAACATCGATGCAATTCATTCCAGTTATGGCAAGAGTTGAGGATGAAATTATCCATTGTTTTGAAAATGGTGGTGGGGTTCCATACGAATCATATCACCGATTTCATGATGTGATGGCAGAAGAAAGTAATCAGACTGTTATTGCTGAATTAATCGATGGTATTTTACCAATTGTTTCGGGAGTCACAAATAAGCTTTCTCAAGGCATTCAAGTACTAGATGTCGGATGTGGTAGTGGACGAGCAATTAATCTCATGGCAAAGAATTTTCCTAGTTCTCATTTTCACGGGTATGACTTTTCAGCTGAAGGAATAGCAAATGCAAGAGACGAGATGACAAAACTTGGATTAAAAAATGTAACATTTGAACAGCAAGATGTAACACATTTTGATCATGCAGATTACTTTGATTTTATCACTGCATTTGATGCAATTCATGATCAAGCTCATCCAGATAAAGTTCTTGAGAATATTTGTCGTTCTCTAAAACCAGACGGAGTATTTTTAATGCAAGATATTGCAGGTTCTTCAAAACTTGAAAATAACATGCAGCATACATTAGCTCCATTTCTTTACACCATCTCCTGTTTACACTGTATGACTGTCTCATTAGCACTTAACGGTAAAGGACTAGGAGCCATGTGGGGGAGAGAAAAGGCTACAGAGATGCTTCATGATGCAGGGTTCTCAAAAGTTGAAGTCAAACAACTTCCTCATGATCCAATCAATTATTTCTATATTGCAAAAATATAGATTTCTTCATTTCTTAATCAATGGTAAACATTGATTGAAAGACTAAATTATTGTTTGTTTTATTTTGAATTTAATTTCTTCAAATGTATTGTTGAAAAAATATTTTGTCGTTAGTAATCAACATTCCATAGTAGAATATTTTTCCAGTGTTTGATTTTCTAGTAATTAAATCAAAAATTTGATTTTCATGCTTCTTGCCAAAAATAATCAAAACTACTGTACATTGACATTCTTCCACATTTTGGACATTTCCACATATTTTCAAAAAGTTCTGATTTTTCTTTGGCCTTGATGAATTCCATTGTGGTCAAAACGGATTGTATTGGTGATTCGTGAATTGCATTACAAATCTTACATTTTACTACCGCAGTCATCAACTGATCGTACTGAATGTGCACAAAATGACAAAAATCAAAATAATTTCACCATCAGGCTAGAAACAACAGCAAGAATATCATTTTATTTACTCATCAAACTGTGTTGCTGAATGTTCAGTACACCTTCAAAACATAGCACAAACCTAGGCGTAAAAAGAGAGGATACCATTTTTAGAGATTGTCAGTAATCTGTCTTGTAAACTCCAAAGTGGTCTTGTTGCCTCCAATATCCTTAGTCTTTACACCATTCTTTACCAAATCAAAGATGATAGATTCCAGTCGTTTGCCTACCTCAATACATTTGGAATCATTATGCCTATTACCAAGCCAGTCAAACATCATCTTAATTGACAGTAAAAAAGACGAGGGGTTTGCAATATTTTGTCCTGCGATATCAAATGCAGCACCATGAACTGGCTCAAAAAGTGCAAAGTTATCTCCAATGTTGGCAGCTGGGGCCATTCCCAATCCCCCAACCACTTGGGACGATTCATCAGACAAGATATCACCAAACAAGTTTGTTGTGACAATAACATCAAACTGTTCGGGTTGACGAATCAGATTCATTGCACATGCATCAACATACATCTGCTCAAATGTAACATCAGGATAACCCTTGGATACATCAATACATGTCTTTGCAAACAAGCCATCAGTTACGCGCATGACATTTGACTTGTGAACACATGTTACCTTTCTCATAGAGTCACGCTGCATGGCAGTCTCAAATGCATACTTTGCAATTCGCTTTGATGCAGTCTCTGAGATTATTCTCAATGCGACTGCTGCATTACCCAGACTGAATTCCTTTCCAGTGTAAAGATCCTCAGTATTCTCTCTAACTATCACCATGTCAATATCATCACGCAATGCAGGCATGTGTGGGTATGACTTTGCAGGTCTGATGTTAGCATACAAGTCAAGGGTTCGTCTTAATACCACAATTACATCAGCTGCACTCTCACCAACTGGTGCCTTAAGACACGCATCAGAGTTTTTTATTGTAGAAACAACATCATCAGGCAATGCCTTGCCTGTCTCAGATAAAGCCTTGTCACCGGCAGATAATTTTGTAACGTCAAATTTCAAATCAAGTTTGTCATGAATAGTGTTTAGTACAGATACTGCAGATTCAGAGAGTTCAGGACCAATTCCATCCCCAGTAATTAACGAGATTTTGTACACCATACCATCACAAAAGAATTAGCTATACTGCTTTTCATGAAGTATGTTTTTGAGCATCATTCTATTAATTCCATCAATCACTGCTTGAACACTTGTGGTTACAATGTCCTCGCCGACTGATTTTGATGAGACCTTGTTTCTATTTGCGTCCTCTATAGTAACGGTTACTTCACACAATGCAGTAGAGCCTCCAGAGATTGAGGCCAAGCCATAGTCTTTGATTGTCAATTCAGCAATCTTCCCAGTAATCTTTTGGATTGCATTGAGTGCTGCATCTACTGGACCAACACCATAGTTGGTTCCGATATAGTCTTTCCCATCAATGTTTAGCTTTACAAATGCATAAGGCATTGTTCCAATTCCAGTTGATACTGAAAAGCCAGTTAGGTGAACAATTCTCTTGATTCCTTTTTCTCCCAAGACATCACTTGCAATGGATAACAACTCAACATCGGTTATCTGCTTCCCCTGATCACCTAGTACTTTGATCTTCTCAAGAATCTGTTTTGATTGGTCCTCAGTGGTTTTTATTCCAAATTCTTCAAGCATTGCATTCATTCCATGAATTCCTGCATGTTTTCCAACATGTAGTTGTCTCTTTCTTCCAACTAGTTCAGGGCTGATTGGCTCATAGGTAAGAGGGTTACTCAATACACCGTGTGTATGAATGCCAGACTCATGACCAAACGCATTATTTCCTACAATTGCCTTATTTGGCTGAACCTTAATTCCAACAGTCTTCGAGATAAAACGGGATGCGTCATAGATTAATTCAGACTTGATGTTAGTTTCATATTTTTGCTCATGTGGTAAACACTGTAATGCCATTGCAAGTTCCTCAAGGGATGCATTACCCGCACGTTCTCCAATTCCATTTACCGTAACATGTGCACATGTTGCACCAGCATGAATGCCAGACAATGAGTTTGCAACTGCCAATCCAAAGTCGTTATGACAGTGAACGCTTACTGGGAGTTTTGTTGCAATTACTGTATCTCGAGTAATTTCTGCCATGTATTCAGGAGTTGCATATCCTACAGTATCAGGAATGTTGACTCTATCAGCTCCTGCTTTTGCAACCTCACCAAATACCTTTTTCAAAAATTCCCGGTCAGTTCGAGTAGCGTCCTCAGCTGAAAACTCTACTTGTAATCCTCGTGACTTGCAATATTCTACTGCATCAACTGCCTTTGCAAGTGCTTGGTCTCGAGTCATTTTGAGTTTGTATTCCAAATGAATGTCAGAAGTTGCAATAAATGTGTGAATGTAATTTAGCCCTGCATTAACTGCAGCATCAATATCTTTTTTGTTTGTTCTTGCCAATCCTGCAATCTCACAAGACAGTCCTTCATCAGATATCATCTTGACTGCTTTTGATTCCCCTTCAGATATCACTGGAAATCCAGCCTCTATTGCATCAACACCTAATTCGTCAAGTCTTTTTGCAATTGCAAGTTTTTGATCAGGTGACAACGATACACCAATGGTTTGCTCTCCGTCTCTTAGGGTGGTATCAAATATTCTGATCTTCATTCTTCGCTCCTTTGCAAAGCTGCAACACCAGTTCGTGCAACATCAATGATTCCAAATGGTTTTGCCAATTCCTCAAATGTTGCAATTTGGTCAGGAGTTGCAGTCAATTCAACCATGATTGAATCCTTTTTTGCATCATGAACTTTGGCACCATATGCGTTTGCCATTTTATTAATTTCCATACTATCATTAGCATTACGTAGTTTTATCTTAAAAAGGCTAAGTTCTCGATATACGGTTTTATGCTTATCCAAGTGTTCAACTTTAACAGTATCAATCATTTTATCAAGCTGTTTTACAATCTGTTCGATCTGTTTTTCATCACCAATGGTGGTGATGGTCATTTTAGAGTATTCAGGATTATCAGTTACTCCTACTGAGATGCTGTCAATATTGAAGTTCCTAGACCTAAAAAGATGAGTTACCTTAAACAAGATTCCAGGTTTATTTTCAACAAGAATAGAAAGAATTGCCCACATTGTTAATCACTAAGATGGTAAGATCATATCCGAAAGAGAAGTTCCTGGTGCAACAAATGGCAATACATCTTCTTCAGGATCAATTGGAATGTCAATAACAGTTGCAACATTACTGCTCAATGCATTTTTGATTGCCTTGTCAAGCTCATCCATTGACTGTGCACGAATTCCTTGAGCACCATATGATTCAGCAAGTTTAACATAATCAGGGCAATGACCTTGATCAACTCCGATCATACGTCTATCATAGAAAGTTCGTTGCCATTGAGCAACCATACCCAATGAAGAGTTATTTAAAATAAGTACAATTACTGGAATATCTTCTAAAACTGCAGTCGCAAGCGAGTTTTCAGTCATACTAAAACTACCATCACCTGCAATATCAACAACAGGAACATCAGGTTTTGCAACTTTGGCACCAATAGATGCAGGAAATCCCCAACCCATCGTACCAAGACCAGTAGAGCTAAAGAAAGTTCCAGGTTGAATTACATCATAAAACAAAGATGCCCACATTTGGTGTTGTCCTACTTCAGTAGTTACAATAGATTCTTTTGGTAATAGCTCTCGAAGTTTTCTCAAAATTTTTGCAGCACCAAGCTCACCTGGATGGAGTTTCAAATTTTCGCTCCAGTATGCTTTGGTCTCTTTAACATGTTTAATCCATGTACTTTCTTCAGATTTTTTCATTGACTTTTGTAAAAGTAATTTTACCATAATTCTAAGGGATGCACGAACATCACCTACTACTGCAATTTGTGCGGTTTGATTTTTGCCAATCTCTGCAGGATCAACATCCATATGAATAATTTTTAATCTCTTTTCAAAAGCCTCAAATGTTCCAACCGATCTGTCAGAAAACCTAGTTCCAATTGCCAATACACAATCAGCTTCGGACATCATTTTATTTGCCTCTGCATGTCCATGCATCCCAATTGGACCTAATGACAAAGGATGGTTCTCAGGAAATGCACCCTTGCCTTTGAAAGTAGTAACTACTGGAAGCATCAAAGTTTCAGCTATTGCTTGGAGTTCAGCAAATGCAGATGAGATAATGGTACCACCACCAGCTAAAATAATTGGTTTTTCAGAATTAACAAGCATATCAATTGCTTTTTCAACACTAGCAATATCAGGATCAGCCCATGGATGATAACCACGAATTTGAAACTCATCTGGAAAAATCATTTCAGATTCATTTTGTTGAACATCTTTTGGAATGTCAATTAGTACAGGTCCGGGTCTACCAGTTTCTGCAATAAAGAATCCTTTTCTTACAACTTCAGGAATTTCAGCAGCTGTTCTTGGTTGGAATGCATACTTTACAACAGGATTAGCCATTCCAATAATATCACTTTCCTGAAATGCATCTCGTCCGATCATTGCCACGGGTACTTGGCCAGTCACTGCAATCATTGGAGAAGAATCAGCTTGAGCTGTTGCAATCCCTGTTAAAATGTTAGTTGCACCAGGTCCTGACGTTGCAAAACAGACACCAGGTTTTCTACTGACCCTACCAAAACCATCTGCCATATGAGCAGCTGATTGCTCGTGTCTTACCAAAATATGTCTAATATTACATCTAGCAAATTCATCATACATTGGAAGATTTGCACCTCCAGGTAATCCAAATACTTCTTTGACGCCTTCTTTTTCCATTGCGACCATCAAGGCCTTTGCGCCTGTCATTTTTTCCATTTTATTCATTAAATCAATCTCCATAATTTTAAGTTAGTAAATTTGAGCACCTATTACAGTGAAGCTAGATGAGGTAAGTAATTGCGAAGAAATCCAGTTAATTTGATACTCATTGAAATCAACAAAAACCATCAATTTACAACTAATAAAGATTATCTAAAATAATCATAATTTTATTTACAAGTATACAGAAGATTTAAACCAAGAATTTTTATATTTTGAATGATTGGTTTGACAGATAATGAAAAAATCATAAGAATTATTGAATCGTTATTTGAAGCAGGAGTAACAAAGAATCTAGAGGTTCTAAAAGACATTCATCTAAACGACCCTAGGTTTTCAAGCTTTAGTGATTTACCACCTTATGATCTGAAAGATTATCAAAATACAATTGAATTAGAAGAGTTAAGATTTGTAAGCATATCAGACTATACTTATGAAATCAAAAATCCAAAATTTAGTATATTTGGAGATGTAGCAGTAGTAGCTTTTGAATTAATTCAGAAAGGAATGTTAGTAGATAACAAAGCATTCACTGGTGAGCACATGATAGTTAATGGTCGAGCAACATTTGTACTAGCCAAGCAACCAACATGGAAAATTGTACATATTCATTTATCAAAAATTAATTGATATATTCTATTTATTTTTAGGGTTTGATTTGTTTTGATTAGGATTGTTCTTTGGTTTCTTTGATTTGTTTTGATTAGGATTGTTCTTTGGTTTCTTTGATTTGTTTTGATTAGGATTGTTCTTTGGTTTCTTTGATTTGTTTTGATTAGGATTATTTTTTGGTTCCTCGCTAACTAGTTTTTGGTACAGCTTGAAAGCTTGATCAACATTTAAGTTTCCATGTACAATTGATCTTACTGCACGAATCATTGCAACTGGGTGATCGGATTGCCAGATATTTCGTCCCATGTCAACACCGACTGCACCATCTTTGATAGAATTAAATGTCAATTGCAAAGCATCGCGTTCAGGAATCTTCTTTCCACCTGCAACAATTATTGGTACAGGGCATGATTGAACAACTTTTTCAAAATTCTCACAATAGTATGTTTTTACAATATGTGCCCCTTGTTCTGCTGCAACTCTACAGGCAAGTGAGAGATAGCGTGCATCCTTTCCAAGTTCTTTCCCAACAGCAGTTACAGCCAAAACTGGAATTCCGTATTGTTCAGCCTCACTCACTAATTTTCCCAAATTCACAATAGTTTGATATTCATATTTTGAGCCAACAAAGATAGACATTGCAAGTGCACTTGCATTAAGTCTAATTGCATCCTGAATTGAGACAGTGATGTCTTCTTGAGATAAGTCCTCACCAATAATACTAGAACCACCAGAAACTCTCAACACCATTGGAGTATCAGTGGTTGCAGAAACAGATGTTCGCTGAACACCACGAGTGACCATCAAGGAATCACAATATTTCAAAAGCGGCGCAATGACTTTTTTTGGATTTTCTAATTTTTCAGTTGGACCAAGAAAATAGCCGTGATCTACTGCAAGCATCAGTGCTCGGTTATTTTGAGGTTTAATTATACTAGATAATCTGTTTTGTAATCCCCAATCCATATATCTTCAATTTTTTTTGAAACGAAATACCTTTCTTAAGCCTTTCTCATTTTGTAATAATTATTTTCATTGCATTCTCACCTGTACGTGCATGATCAAATGCTTTTTGAGAATCATTTATGCAGTAAGTGTGAGTTATTAATTGCCTCACATCAATCTGAGACGATTCTATTAGATTCAACGCTTCAGCAGTATCTTTGTCAGATGCGGCATAGCTAGTAACTAAAGTGATCTCTTTAGAGTAAACTACACTCATATCCAAATTCATCATTGCGCCTTTTGATGGAACACCAAACATCATGACAGAACCTCCCTTACGAACCATTCCAATTGCATCCTCTAGTGCTTTAAGACTGCTTGTAGCTACAATTGCTACATCTACACCTTGTCCATCAGTGTGGTCTAGAATCTTTTGTTTTCTGTTTTCATCCATAGAGTTAATGGACAGTGTTATGTTGAACTTTTTTGCAAAGTTTAGTCTAAAGTTATTTACATCAAAACAGAAAATTTTTGAAAACTTTTTTGCGTGAGCCAACATTACATGCATCATACCTGTAGGACCAACACCAAATATTGCAGTTGAGTCGCCTTCTTTGTATTGGAATTTAGTCCAAGCCCTAACACAGCATGCTAGTGGCTCAATCATAGCTGCCTCTTCAAAACTAGTTTTATCAGAAATTTTCAAGACACCATCATGTGAAACATTCCAAGATGGAACAACATATTTTTCTGATAAACCACATGGAGATAGATTAGTTTCATAGTATTTTACACACATCGTTTCATTTCCATGCTTACACAAATGACAATCATAACAAGGAACATGGTGATGTGTGAAAACTCTATCACCCTTTTTAAATTGAGTTACACCAGAGCCAACATCTAAAACTATGCCAGCAGGTTCATGACCTAAACGCATTGATGGTTGACCATAGTGACCAAACACTTTTTCCAAATCAGAGCCACATATACCACAAGACTCCATCTGAACTAGAATATCTCCAGATCTTAGGTTGGGTGTTTCTACATTATCAATAGAAATTATACCTGATTCTTTTACAGATGCAGTTTTCATGGTAGAGTATTAAAGTGCTGATTATAAGTAGATTAAAAGAACTATACACCAAGAATTTTTTTAAGCATTAATCTATAGTCGACTTCATTTTTTTCACTTCCTGCTGCAGGAAGTGAAAATACAAGAGTCGACTTTTCAGCCCTCAGTGATGTCAATTCATCACCGATTGATTCTGTGATATCATCACTTACTAATACCAGACCAACATCAGAATCATCAGTTAGTGTTCTGATTTGAGTCAATGCTTTTTGTGGAGTATCAGAGATAATACCTGGAATCCCGGCCAATTGGAAACTTGTAACAAAGGATTTGCTGCCAACAGTAAAGATTTTCACAGTTATGAATTTCGTTCATTCTAATTTAACCCTTTTTGGCACATGAGATCAGGAAAGATTGATTTACTCTGAAAAAACTAGTCAATTTATGACAAAAATTGATACTGGAAAGGACATCTATTTGTTCCTGCATGGAAGAATGGATCTTAAAGAAAAAGCAAGCAAGGCTCTTGCCTCAAAGGGGTTTGCAAATGAGAAAATTATGATGGCATTACCAAGTAAGGTTGGGAATGTGGGCGACTATATGGCAATGTTATGGATGCCACCAAATCCAGATCATATAAAAATTCAACAAATTACCAAGGTAGAAAAAGTAGAGCCGGAAGGAATGATCGGCCTTTGGAAAGGCGTATCAAAAGACGATATAGACACTGTTCCGTTATAGTTAGCTGAATCCAGCACCAAAATCAGTACCTTTCTCAAGCAGACCACCTGAGTCAGAGCTTTTTAATTTTCTATACAGCAGGGCTTCAAAAACCAACTTCATTGCTTCTTCATCATCAATACCACAGTCTTTTTTGATTAGGTTTTTGTATTTTTCTAGTTTAGAAGCATTCTGTTCATCAAATGAAATATTATCATGAACCATTAGGTTTGCTATTTTTTCAATTTCAGAATTTTGTTGGTCATCATCCATGATTTTGTATGTTTTTGCTAGTAATTAACACGTTCGAATAACAAATCATTACAAATCAGAAATTAATCCTGAAAGAAAATCAGAAAACTCTTCATCAGAAAAAATAATTTTATCAACTTGATTCTCTTTTCTTGCAAGTTCTGCAGATTCGAGATGATAGCAAGTAATCTTTCCTGCCAACTGTCCAAAATAAAATCCAGGGCAAGAACAATAATGATCATCCGGATCTAACCAGTATTCATCACCCACACCAACCACAGTCCAGATTTTTCTTTGACTAGGCTCAAAAACATGTAGTTTGACCCGCTTTTCAGAAACTATTGATTGAATGCGTCCTAGATCTTGAGTCATAAAGACTTAATCATGTATCCAAGGTATAACTTTGATGCCACAAATCAGAATACTTCCAGCAAGACCTGCATTGATAATAGAAGGAAAGAAAAAAAATCTAGTGATCACAGATTTACATATTGGGTTTGAAAATAGCATGACATCAAATAAAATTTTTGTAGGAAAAAATTCCACAATAAATGAAACGATTCAAGAATTATCAAAGATGATAGAATCTGAAAAGCCGGACTCGGTAATTTTATTAGGAGACATAAAGTCGAGCATTAAAAGTATTTCAAGAAATGAATGGGATGAAATCCCAAAATTCTTCAAAGAGGTTAAAGAAAAGTGTGATGTCATACTAATTCCAGGAAATCATGATGCAAACATTCAGAGATTAGTTCCAGATAACATCTCAATGATCAGTTCAGCTGGAATGGTAGAAGACAATATGTTGCTGACACATGGACATACAATGCCTTCAGAGAATTTTTCACACGTAGACAAAATAATTATGGGACATATTCATCCAGTATTTTTCCAGGAAGACTCTATAATGAATGGCCAAAGGGTCTGGGTATCAATAAAGACAGAGAAAGAAAAGATATTTCCAAATAGATCAGGAGAGATTGAAATCACTATCATCCCATCATTTAACAGATATTTTTATGCAACACATAGAAAACAATACAAAAAATCAATCTCGCCAATTATTGACAAGATAAAACCAGTTTTATCTGCGAGGATAGTTACACTTGATGGAGTAATTATTGGGAATGAATCAATCATAGATCAAGTGATTTAATCAAACATACTTTATGCAGGCGTCAATGAGTAACGACAACATTGTGATTTTGTCCAATTTAACCTTAAATGATACAATTTAGACAACATAGCCCATTTTGACATAAGATATTTGAAAAGATATCTTAGGGTTCCAGTTTAATATCATGTGTAATTATCATAAGGCTCAATTGGTTCAATGGTAGGTTTGTTATTCTTTAGCCATTCCAGAGTTTTTACAAAAGAGTCTGCCAATTCAATTGTAGTTAATACTGGAATCCCTAATTCCAAAGACTTGCGTCTTATTTGATATTCATCATCTAGCATTCCAACATATTTTTCCAGTGTTGAGGTACTTGGAATATTTATGATAAAGTCAATCTTTCGCTGATATAGAAGATCTGCAATGTTTGGTTTTCTTGTAGGTTCTGAAATTTTGTGAACTATTTGAACTTCACCGATTTTTTCTTTAAAGAATTCAGCAGTGTGTTCAGTTCCAAGAATTTCAAATCCAAGTTGTTTGAGTCTTGCAATTGTAGATACTAGTTTTTCTTTATTTTGTGAACCACCAACTGTAACAAGTGCAGTGCCAGATTCTGGAAGAGTATATCCTACTGATATCAGGCCTTTTGATAGTGCATCATAAAAGCTGTTTCCAAAACATGCGGCTTCACCAGTAGATTGCATCTCAACTCCTAGTGCAATATCTGCTCCTTGCAATTGCATAAAGGAGAACTGTGGTACCTTTATTCCATAATTCTGGATTCTCTGCCACTTGTTTTCAGGTATTTTAGGCAAGGGTTTATCCAAAATTGCCTTGGCTGCAAGTGAAATCAAGTTTGTTTTGACTAGTTTTGATACAAAAGGCATTGAACGCGATGCTCTGATATTTAGCTCAATTACATAAACGTGATCATCATGAATCAAGAACTGTAAATTAAACGGACCCTTGATATTAAATGTCAGTGCAATCTTTTTTGTGTAATCATTAATGATTTCAATAATATTGTTACTCAAACGCCAAGGTGGAATACACATCATTGCATCACCAGAGTGAACACCTGCACTGTCAATATGTTCAACTATTGCACCAATTACTACTTCTTTTCCATTGCAAATTCCATCAACATCTACTTCAAGTGAATTTAACATAAATTTTGAAATCACTACAGGGTGATCAGGAGATACATCTGTTGCTTCCTTAACATATTGTTTTAGTTGATCTTGTGACCAGACAACTTTCATCGCAGCACCAGATAAAACATATGAGGGTCTTACAATTACTGGAAATCCGACATCTTGTGCAAAACTTTTTGCCTCGTTAAGATTTGTAAATGCTTGCCATTGCGGTTGTTGTATGTGAAGTTTATCAAGTTCTGCACTAAACTTTGAGCGATTCTCGGCCCTATCAACATCATATGCAGTGGTTCCCAAGATGTTGATTCCATGTTCTGCAAGTCCAGGTGTCAGGTTATTTGCAGTTTGTCCACCAACACATGTGATTATTCCTCTTGGATGCTCAAATTCATGTATATCTAAAATTCTCTCTTCAGTTAATTCCTCAAAGTAAAGTCTAGTACAGATATCATAATCAGTTGATACTGTTTCAGGATTGCAGTTTACAACAGAGACACTTTTCTCACCATTTTCTTGCAACCCCCACACCATATTGACAGTGCCCCAGTCAAATTCAACGCTACTTCCAATTCGGTAAGGACCAGCACCAAGTACAACTATTCCTTTTTCGTCAGGAGGTATTATGACGTCATTCGAGTGTCCCCCATATGTGAGATACAGATAGTTTGTTACTGCAGGCCATTCTGCTGCCAAGGTATCAATTTGTTTTACAGAGGGCAAAATTCCGTATTTCTTGCGCAATGAACGTATTTCATCAGGGGATTTTTCTTTAGCTCGAGCAATTTGCTTGTCTGAGAAACCCATTTTTTTTGCCTCCCAAAGAAGTGATTCGTCAAGATCTGACTGCTTTAGTTTTGACTCGATATCTACTATGTTTTTTATTTTTTCAATAAACCAAGGATCAATAGTTGAAAGTGTATAAATTCTCTCAACAGAGATTTTCATTTTCAGTGCGATTGCAACATGATACATAATGTGATCATCGTGGTGAGATAGTTTGTATTCGATTTCTTCTTCAGAATATGTTTTTCCGTTTGCACGATTAAGAACTAATCCATCATTTCCAATATCTAACATTCGAATTGCTTTTTGAAATGATTCCTCAAAGGTTCTTCCGATTGCCATTACTTCACCAACGGATTTCATTGTAGGTCCAAGTTTTCTGTTTACGAGTTCAAATTTTTCAAAATCCCATCTAGGATGTTTGCATACAATATAATCAAGTGAGGGTTCAAAACAAGCTGTAGTATTTTTTGTAATTCTGTTTACTAGTTCAGACAAATTGTAACCTAGTCCAATTTTTGCAGACATGTATGCAAGCGGATATCCAGTGGCCTTACTTGCAAGTGCAGAAGAACGTGAAAGCCTTGGATTTATTTCAATTGCAACGTATTTATCAGAATATGGTTCAAGGGCATATTGGATGTTGCATTCTCCAACAATTCCAACATGCTTTGTTGCACGCAATGCAGCAGAACGCAACATATGATATTCATGATTGTCAATTGTTTGAGACGGTGCAACTACAATGTTATCACCAGTGTGTGCTTTCATGGAAAGAATATTTTCCATGTTACAGACAATTACGTTATTTCCATCATAATCTTGCATCACCTCATATTCTATTTGTTTCCAGTGTCCAATGTATTCTTCAATTAGAACTTGACCAACAATGCTTGCCTTGAAGCCTCGTTCAACAATTTCGTGTAGTTCAATTTCATTATATGCAACTCCGCCTCCTCGTCCACCCAAAGTATATGCGACTCGAACTATCACAGGGTATGTCAGTTCTTCAGCTACCTTTTTTGCATCCTCAAAATTTGTGACAGTTTTACTTTTTAGAACAGGGACATCACATTCTGACATAGAGTCCTTGAAGAGTTGACGATCTTCGGTTCTTTGTATTCCTTTGATTTGCGTTCCAAGTACCTTTACATCATACTTTTGAAGTATGCCAGATTGCTCTAGACCAACCCCACAGTTAAGAGCAGTTTGACCACCATATGCCAGCATAATTCCATCTGGTCTTTCTTTTTCGATAATAGATTCAACGTACTCTTTGTTTACAGGAAGGAGATACACTTGATCTGCGAATCTAGTATCTGTCTGGATTGTAGCAATGTTTGGATTAATTAAAACACTCTTCAGTCCATCTTCTCGTATGGCTTTGAGGCATTGGCTTCCGGAGTAGTCAAATTGACGGTCGTTTTTAGCGACTCTCGCCGGCTTCTCCGATTTTTATTGCCCCACTTCCAAGTACAAGAATTTTCTTTAACGATTCATTCTTTGGCAGATGTTCCTTCCTCCATAAGATGTTTTAACTCTTCAAAGACGAACTTACAATCATAAGGACCAGGTGCAGCTTCGGGATGAAATTGTACTGCAATACACTTTTGTTTTTTGTGTTTTATTCCTTCAACTGTTTTGTCGTCCGCATTTGTAAACCATAAATTAAATTCAGACTTAGCAAGGGATTCTGGAGTTATTCCATATCCATGATTCTGACTAGTAACATAAACTTGATTGTTCTCCAAGTTGACACAAGGTTTGTTTTGTCCACGATGCCCATATTTTAGTTTGTAAGTATCAGTGTTTCCTGCGATTCCAATAATTTGTGCACCTAAACAAATCCCTAACGTAGGGATATTATTATCAATTAATTTTTTTGCAGTATAAATTGTGTCAGGGCATTTTTGAGGATCGCCAGGACCACTACTAAGTACAACTCCTTTTGGATGATATGACATTATCTTTTCATATGTAGTGTCCCATGGCACACGAATTACCTTATAACCAATCTCTCGAATATTTCGTATTATTGCATTTTTTGCACCAGTGTCAACTACAACAACGGACTTACTTTCATTGCCATAGATTTTTTCTTGTTTTGTTGAAACATCATCCATGAATTGTTCAGATTCATATTTAGTGGCAGTCGCAAGCCGTTTTTTTATATCCTTAGTATCTATTTGAGAGTCAGAGACAACCAATGCAGCCATCATGACACCGCCGGTTCTAATCTTCTTTGTTAGTTCGCGAGTATCTATTCCAGAGATCCCAGGAATCTTTTCTTTATATAACCACTCATCCAGAGTCATGGCAAGATTCCAGTGACTTGCAGTAAGTGACAATTCATGCACTACTAACCCCCGAACTTGGATTTTATCAGATTCAAAGAATTTTGGGATTCCATCAATGTCTGTAATCGAAGAGTCAGGAACACCATAGTTCCCAACTAGCGGATACGTTAGGGTAAGTATTTGTCCGCTGTATGAAGGGTCTGTTAGAGCTTCTGTATATCCCACCATTCCAGTATTAAAGACAATTTCACCAAAAATAACCGTAGAATAACCAAAACCTTCACCGTCAAGAACAGTTCCATCAGCAAAAATCAGTTTTCCAAACTTTTTTGCGTGGTTTGATTTCTTTGTAGTAATTGTGACCCTCGATAAGTCCGCTAGAAAGCGAATTTAAGTTTTATGCGAGAATTAAAATTGAAAAAATTGATCGCGATCATAGTAAGCGTCTAAAGTGCCTGGAACTCTTCGCTCCACTTGTGATATGCGCGAATCATTTCAAGTGAGACACTGGGTTTACGTCTTGCCATAATATCTTTGAAATCAGCTGTTGTCAATTCTCTTGGTTGTCTAGGCGTCTCACCTTCAATTGGTTCATGATAATCTGGATCATTGAAAATTTCATGGACTGTTTTGATTTGCGCTGCCTGACAAACATCCTTGATATCACTTGCGCTGTATCCGTCAAACAATTTTGCAAGTTCGGTGTTATTGACATTGTAATTTTTGCTAAGTGGCTCAGTGTATTGTTTAAACAGATTTTCTCTTGCTGCTTGTGTTGGAAGAGATACATAAATTCTCTTTTGGAATCTCCTAAGGAAAGGCCAATCAAGACTCCAAGGTTTGTTTGTAGCACCTATCACATACAACATCAGTTGTTTGCCTTTGCTGTTTACACCATCCATCTCAGTCAGAAATTGATTTTTAGTTCTCACCTCTCCACCTACTTCACTGTTTCTAGAACCAAGCAAAGAATCAACTTCATCTACAAACAAAATTACAGGTTTACCTTCTTTTTCTGCATGTTGTCTTGCCATTGCAAATAGTTTTGAAACGTTCTTTTCTGCCTCACCTAACCATTTACTCATCATTGATGATGCGTCAACATTAATGAAATAACCATCCATCTCGTTTGCAGTTGCGGCTGCAAGCATTGTTTTACCAGTGCCTGGAGGACCATAAAGTAGCATTCCTTTTGGCCAGCCTAAAGGAAACAAATCAGGTCTCTTTGTAGGATATACAATAGATTCGCGAAGCGCGCTTTTAGCATCATCTAATCCAATTACTTGGTCCCAAGTAACATCAGGTTTTTCTTTCATGATTAATTCTTCAAAGTCATTTTCATTTTCTTGTCTTTGAACAGATTCCTTTTGTTCAGATTCGGTGGCCTTTGGATCAACTGCAGGTTCTACACCATGTGTCTGCTGCAGTGCACCTATTCTGTTATGGTAAGAGTTACATCGGTCTTTGTAAATTTGATTTAGTTTGCTGTTTGGATAAAGTTGTAATAGTTTAACCAGAGTGTCTATGGCATTTTGATAGTGAGTAATTGCCATACCACGAGCACCTTGTGAGTCACATTTGATGGCTTCAGAAGCATATTTGCTTGCTGTGTTTTCTAATTCTTGTGGCGCTAAACTCATCTTAATTACCTACTTAGTATCCATTTGATATTTTTCTAGGTATCCTATGGTGTGAATCTGTCTAACAAAAGTTGTTAAATTTATTGCACTTGTTTCATACTCATTATAGTCAGGTCCGTCATGATATTTTTTCTTAAAATCAGATTTCTCTGAGATACTGGTATGCATGTCCTTGACTTTGTTTATAGAATCCTCAGCTGCCAGTATTAGTTCAGATACCTCATCGTCTATCTCAACTATCGAGTTTGCAGTATCAGAGATGACAGAGTTGAAATATTGTAAAATTGCGTGGAGTTCTTTTTTCTCTGAATATTTGTATAGCATAAAATCAGCAATGCTGACAAGCTTGTTTAAATCCTGTAACTCTTCAAAAGTGAGATTATCAATGGTATGATCTTCGGATGGCTTGGTATTAGATAATTTCTTGTCAATTTTTGAAGAGATTGTCTTTATGATGTTAACGTCCTTTGAGAAATGACGAATAGAGTTTAACATGATTAGTTATTCACAGTTTAGAAAAATCAACATTAGGGTATTGCTTACTTAATTTAGAGTCTGCCATCAACTTTACTTCATCAAGTATTATGGAAGATTCTTTGTTTGATTGACTAAAATCAAATCTAGCATTTGTGAGAACAGCTGAATCAAGTACAATACTACCAAGGTGAACAGATAATTCAGATAATTTCTGGCTGCAAAGAGGGATAATATCAAAAAGTTGTGCGCTAACAGTTCTAATCATATGAATAGATACAGGAAGAACTTCAGGAATATTACCAATTCCAGAGATATATTCTGCTCTATGTTTTATGTGCAATATAATATCAAGTGAACAAACCATTATTTGTTCTAGTTTTATGGCACTAAGATGAGTTTTATTATATTCATCAAAATCTAAAAGGAGCAACTTGTTTGACTCTTTTATTTCATTGCGTTTTTCCTCAAGGATTTCAATTATATTATTTAGCAAATTAAGTGAGTATTCTAATCTAGGAACAAGTGTAACGGAATGGGAGATTGTTTCTTGTCGTAATGGAATACTATATTTTACCAACATTACATAGTCATTCTAGATTTTGTATATCAGGACAATGTATCATCTAATTTAGTAACCATAGTTACACCTGTATGCAGATACAATTTGGATTATTTTTGAGTATTTGTGTAAAGGAATTTAGCTCTCAATTTTACCTAATAACTAATCAAGGGAATACATGGTAAACGAGAAGGTCTTAACAGTAAGCTTGGAAGAATTTGGGCTTAGTAAATACGAGGCACAGGCATATGTGGCATTAATTTCCAAAGGATCTATTTCAGCTGGGGAACTGGCATATCACTCAGAGATCCCACGAACAAAAGTCTATCCAACTTTGTTAAAATTAGAAAGCAAAAAACTGGTAATAATTTCAAAAAGCAAGCCAATCATGTGTACTGCAATTGCACCAGAAGATGCATTTGATGAAATCATCCACGAGCAAATCAACAAGGTAAATGCAATGAATGCATTAATCTCAAATTTAAAGAAGGCAAGTGAAGAAAGTAGAAAATCAAGGGGTTCTGAAGAGAGAAGATATTTCCACATGAGCGCAAACAATGTAGTAACTCAACTTCAAACGATGATTGAAGGTTCAAAATCATCAATCAAGATAATGACAGATCAATGGGGATTTGGATTGCTCGCCGAATGCAAGGAGCAGATGCTAGCAGTTTTGCGTCGTAGTTTGGATGTTAAAGTACTTGTCACCCCAATACAAATTGGTTCAGATGCATTCAGAGCAATTCCAGAGGGGGTAGAAATTAGAGTATCTGAAATTAGTCAAAACTGCTTTATTTTTGATGAGACAGAATTGTTAATGATAAATAATAATAATGGCAAAGGTGCAATTTTTTCATCAACTGAGATTCTGGGAATAAATCAAGAAAGAATGTTTTCTAATATTTGGAAAAATGCAATTAAAACTAAAGCTCTTGCAGACATGTCAAAAACAGACGCCCAAGAGATTTACAAAATAATAAAAACGGTTAACGAGACAGGTTTGTCACATATTCTTAGTGCATCAATAATATCAAAAAAACCAGAATTAGGAATTTTCAAAATGCTAGAAAAAAATGGAATCTCTTTGAAATCAAGATCACTTGAAGAGGTTATAGAAATAATTGATGCAGTAATGCAAATTACATGTTCTGGGCATGTTAACTTTGAAGCAAATACTAAAAACATTACAATTGAATCAAAACTAAACAGTGGCCATTCATTGCCATGGGTATCAATTCTAGATGGATGTCTACAAAGCCAGGGATATAAGACCAGAACTATTTATCAGAATAATTCAAGCAAAGGTGAAAAAGTTCACATAAAGATAAGTAAAAACTAAATCAAAAAAAAAGATTGTGTCTTAAAGTCATGGATAAATCAATTATTTTTGATTTTATGACAGTAAAAGCCTTAAGTAATTTTATTTGATAAATATCAAATGGACTGTGACTCATTTTACAATAAATTAATGAGAATTGATTCTATTCGCTATTCCGTAATTTTATCCAGTACTGGTGAAAAAATTTGTGGTGGATTTCAAAAAAATGTAGTACCAATATTAAATGATGAGGAGATCAAGATGATGCATTTTTATGCCGTACAAAGATGGGTACTAGAAAAAATGTAGAGCACAAACTGGGTGCAACAAAATATGCAATGGCAGAATATGAAAAATTAAAGCGGATAAGCTTTCCTGTTGACGAAAAACATCTCGTAATGATAACAGTTGATATCAATACAGACCACAAAAAAATTATTGATGATGTATTAGAATTAATAAAAGAGTTGCATGTATAACCCAATCTTATACAATTCTTGATTTTAGTTGTGTTTTTCCTTATGTACAGATAGCGTTTACCATTTTCTATAAGTAAAAACTAAAATCACCAAAAAACAGCATCATGTTATGATAGAAGAAAAACTCGATTCATTAGGAGTTAAACTTCCAACCCCACCAACTCCTGCAGGATCTTATGTTCCTGCAGTAAAGACAGGTAATTTATTGTTCATCTCAGGACAGATTCCAATGGAGAATGGCAAGGTAATTTTTACAGGCAAAGTATCTGAAGAAAATTTAGAAATAGCCCAAAAATCTGCAAGAATGTGTGCAATCAACCTCTTGGCTCAGATAAAAAGAGAGTTAGGCGATCTGGATAAAGTGACAAAAATAGTAAGATTATCAGGATTTGTAAATTCAGCCCCAGAATTTTCTCAGCAACCCAAAGTTATCAATCCAGCTTCGGACTTGTTTTTTGAAATATTCGGAGAGAAAGGAAAGCATTCTAGAATCGCAGTTGGTGTAGCTAATTTACCATTAAATTCTATGACAGAAATTGATGCAATAGTTGAATTTTCAAATCAAAAATAAATTCAATTTTATGAATATTACCGCAAAATCATAGATATCATTCATATATCGACAATATTTAGAATTTTCATGTTAAAAATTCCATTTTTGATGTTAATTGCAGTTTCAATCTTTTCATCCTCGGCTTTTGCAGAATCAACAATAGAGGTTAGCGTTTCTGAGGAAAACATCAAGTCTTTAGACGCAGTTTTGATCACAGGAAAAATAACAGAAGTGTCTCAATACAAACCAGTAAAACTTACGGTAACAGATCCAGAAGGGATTGTTGTATACAGTCCATTAGTGACAATAAAGGATGATGGATCATTCAGAAAGATAATCCAGCCAACCCTTCCAAGTTTCAAAGATGGGACATATTCTATAACTGCAAGTCATGAAGAAACACAAGTTATAGCAAAGACACAGTTTACAGTAACACAGGATGGAATTCCAAGGAGTATAATACAACCAACCCAAGAACCCAAAATTGTTGAAAATGGTAGTTCACCAAAAACAGGGATCACATTGGAAGCTGATGCAGTAAACGGCTCAGATACTATCAAGATTAAAGGAAATACTAGTTACAGAGGAACAGACATTACTTTCATTGTAAATTCTCCGGCAGGTAATTTAATATCAATTGGTCAGATCACACCGGGAATACACGGAGACTTTGAATTAGAAATTAAAGCAGGAGGATCACTATGGAAGGAAGATGGAATTTACACAATTACTGCTAACCAAGGAACATCATCAGAATACAAAAAATCAATTCAAGTTGAAATCAAAGATGGTTTGGTAATCCCAGAGTTTGGGGTAGTTGCATCATTGGTTTTAGGTATTTCATTATTTACAATGATAATGATTTCATCAAAATCAAAAATTAGTATTTTATCTAGATACTAGATCCAAAAAAACAGAGATACATTAAAAGATTCAAAGAGAAAAATTATTTTATTGGAGAGAGATAAAAAAACAGAGACGATTAGAACCACAGCATATGATATCATAAGAAATAATTTCGTTCAAGTGGTCACAAGAGAGAAAATAGGTAAATTGAAATTAACATAGACAAGCAACAAATAGGATATAGCAGACCATAAGAGAATAAATCGGTTGAGTAGATGTCAGGCAATGTAGGAATTTAACAAATGTTGGGATTATCAATGTAGTAAAGTTAAGAGATATTGATTGCTGTAATTACTAAATTTGCATCTAAAAGCAAAAACGATTTTGTGACTTTTATAATTAAACTAGATTAAGCGATTTTTTTATTTAATTCTGTAATGAATTTTTTTATCTTTGGTTTTGGAATTACTGCACCACATGCTTTATCATGACCACCTCCAGAACCACCAAGATCAGTTGCCAAGATATTGACAATCTTGCCCAAATGAACTTTACAATTCTTTGAACCTCTAACTGAAACAGCATAAATACCATGATCAACTCTTTCTTTGTATGCAACGCCAACGTCTTTTCCAGACAAACCCATTACAAAATTAACAGCTCCACTTGCGCCAGCATCCAAAATTTCCATATATCCAAGATTCTTCATAGTTTTCATTCCTTTCTTAACTTTGGCAATCATTTGAGATAGTTTTTCTACTTGGATTTGTGCAAATTCAAAGGTGTTAGGAATATCATGTGGGAATTTTGATTCGGCTAACTCCTCAACTAGATACAATAAATAATCAGGTTCTTTTTGATGGCCCACAATATTGTAAGTCAAAACAGTTGCACTAATCAAAGCAAATTGTCGATCATAGATTTGAAGCAATCTTGAACCAAGAGGTCTATCTTCCATGTAATCAGTAATAGCAGCACATGTAGCAACAAAAGAGGCATGATCATTTAATTTTGATTTGTAAGCAGTGTAAACCTGAACGGTGGTACATTCATTGATATCGTGAATTACTTTGACCTTAATTTTCTGTAGAGCCTTGACAACATCAGGATCAATGTCATGGTGATCGATATAAGTTACAGAGACCTTATTTTTTCGCAAAGCCTTCATAATATCGATAAACTCATCTTGTGTTTTCTTGCTTAAACCTAAATCACAGATAAATAATGATTTTAATTTTTCATCTGAGGCTACCTGGTGTAATGCCTCCATTTGGCCAGGGTAATCAACAAGGATGGCGTCACCGCCAAAAGCCTGTCTAATCAAAGCAGCTGAGCTGATTCCATCTGCATCCTCCTTGTGAGATATACAAATTACTTTAGTACGTTGTGAGGGAGTAGTTTTTTTGACCGTTGTTTTTTTAGGTATTTTTTTAGGTGTTTTTTTAACAATAGGTTTCTTAGTTACTGTTTTTTTAGTGGTAGGTGTTGTTTTTTTCTTTACTGTTGTTTTAATTTTTGATGCTACCAATATATTCATAAAAATTACAGACCCTCATTTAAAGTAAGAATGAGAAATCAAAGTTCTCTGAAAGACTTTCGAATAGGTCGATTTATCAGTGAGCTGGAATCAAGATAAATATCATAAAAAGACAACCCATCCATCTGAGTTTGCTGATCAATTTCTTGAATTTTTTTTAGTTCTTCAGATGATGCTCCAAGCACCAAGTTATCTAATTTTTTTAGACGTTCTCGTTCTTTGGGAGTCATTTAATTTTTGATTAAAAATTCTCATTTATGACCGAAAGTTGTCATATTAGACTAACGGGGTTGCAAAATATTAGCAGATGGCGTCAGATAATTTATCTGAAAAGATAGGATCATCGGTAATTGTAGATACTGTAAATCCAATCAAAATAAAGAAAATTATCAAAAAAATCACAATATTGGTTAAACCATATTGGACGTTCATGAAGAATCTTATTAGCATGGAATGTACTTGTAGAGAATCTACCAACTAGTTCTGAGGATAAAATTAGGTTCAGGTATACATGCGTTGATGTCCTTAAGGTGAAATTTTGCTCCTTTACATTCCACAACTGGAAATGTTTATCGTGTTCTTTGAGTTACTTGCAGCACCACCATGTCATGTAGTAATCTATGAAATTCTGTGAATTTCTCATTTGTAGGATCATCAAAATGTTTAATGTAGGATATTTTCAATAAATCAAGCTAAAATCGTGATATTCATAAGTACTTCAAATCTTTTGAATAAAAATAAATCATCTTTGTTTTAGCAATAACACAGATAGAAATAATATTAAATCATTGCCAATTCACAGTATTGATGAGTGAGCCACCAGAATCTGTTTTTGGAGACGAAATTTGTCCAATGTGTGGTAAAGCAAAAAATCATCATGATTCAGATGAGATTCGAAAGTGTTCTGAAAAATTAGTGGAGATGGGAATAATGCGTTATTGTGGGCTATGTGGATTAACAAAACCTGCATTAGGTGTTCATGATAGATGTGGGAAATGTAATGAAAAGTATTCTTTTTCAAATTCTTAAATTCCAGTTTGACTATACTACACTGAAGTTTTTTGGTATTTCGGATAATCATCCAAGGAAGCAAAATAGTTTCTAATTATTTCTTCCATTGTTTCCCGTGGAAACAATTATTTCTTTCATTATTTCCAATTATTCTTTCCAGAAAAATAAATTATTTTTTCAATGTCTAATCAGATAAATTGCAAATACATTATGCCCTTCAAAATGTATTATTACTGATTATTAGGGTGCATATAATATTTTCATAATTCTAAAATGATAATATTTCTATTTTTTTTACCTCAAAGTTAACTTGGGTTGTCTCATTCTAGTTAAGCTTGGGTATTACCAAATTTGGATGCATATTAAACTAATTACTAAACCCCATAGATATGATTTTGGAAGAAATATAATAGAAGAATTCCTACATACTTGCTATGGAGACCAAAAATATTGGTTTGCGAGGAATCGAAGTAGCTGATACTAAGATCTCAAACATTGATGGCGAAAGAGGCAAGCTCATTTACAGAGGATATGATATTTTAGAACTAACCACAAAATCAACATTTGAAGAAACAGCATACCTGCTTCTTTATGATGACCTGCCAACCAGGCAACAATTAAACGAATTCAATACAAAATTGATTGATGCAAGATTAATCCCAAAACAGATGCAAAAAAATATGAAAAACTGGAGAAAAGACGCAGATCCAATGGATATGCTTCAGGCATTTGTTGCAGCGCTTGCAGGATATTATGACGAAGAATTTGCAAATAAAGAGGCAAGTTATGAAAAGGCAATAAACCTTATTGCAAAAGTCCCAACAATCATTGCAAGCTGGAATAGAATAAGAAATGGATTAGAGATAGTAGACCCTGATCCAACGTTAAGTCATGCAGCTAACTTTCTATACATGATGTCAGGCAAAAAACCTGATCCAGAAGTTGAGAGAATTTTTGATGTTTGTTTGATTCTACATGCAGACCACACTTTCAACGCGTCAACATTTACAGCAAGACAAGTTGCATCAACTAGAGCACACATGTATTCTGCATGCAGTGCTGCAATTGGCGCCTTAAGTGGAGAACTTCATGGAGGTGCCAACACAGAAGTTATGAAAATGCTTCTAGAGATTGGAGATATCAGTAAAGTCAAAGAGATGATTAAAGAAAAATTGAGCAAGGATGAAAGGATTATGGGAATGGGTCATGCAGTCTACAAAACTTATGATCCTAGAGCACAAGTGCTAAAGAAACTATCACGTAAACTTGCTGAAAAAACAAAAGAACCATGGTTTGCAATAACAGAAAAAATTGAAACCGTGACCATCGCTGAGATGAAATCACAAAAAGGCAGAGACATATATCCAAACGTAGATTTGTATAGTGCATCCTTATACTATATGCTAAAAATTCCAATGGATCTTAACACACCAATCTTTGCAATTGCAAGGGTTGTTGGATGGGCAGCTCATATTATTGAGGAAAAATTTGCAGAGGCGGCACCAAAGCCTGCATTATACAGACCAAAAGCAACCTATGTTGGAAAATATTGTGGGCCCGAGGGATGTAAATACAAAACACTGGACTTGAGAAAATAATTTTAATTTCTGGTATTAAGCCATTCTTTTGCTTTTGAATTTACATCATGTTTGTACAACACTTCAAACACCATATCATAAAATGTAATACCTTTTTTCTGTGCCTGATCATCCAGCCATTTAATTCCGTCTGCTAATTCTGGATCATATTCAGAGAATTCTACTAGTTCATCAACCATTTTCGAGAAGAATGCATGTGACTCAAGCATACGTAAACCTTTCAATCTTTGATCATAAGTGAAGGATTCAAAATATATTAACAAAAGACCACTTTTTGATTGACAATTGAACCATGTTTTTTATTCATATGGGAATGCTCAAAAAATCACATGGATCATTCAAAATGATGATTCATCGTTTATTGAGAATCGAGAACATATAGATATGTACAAAGACAAAGTGACAAATTTACAATCAAAATATGTGGCACTGCATATTGGTTTGTTTTGGGGGATTGGAACATTCATAATAAAAAATGAAGACAATGTCAAAATAAAATTAGATGAAAAAATAATGTTTGATCAGTTTACAACTGATTTAAAAATTGAAGATGTGTTTATACAAAAACGTTTACGATTTATTAAACAGTTAATTGATCAGAGAAAATTAAAAATTGAATTTGAAGTAATTAGTAAAGATGAAAACATTGCCAGAAATAAGATCTAATCACAAAAGAGACAACACTAAAAACAAGAGAAGAAACAGAGGATATCTTAATTATAATACATGAATAGCAGTACGGAGTATATACATGAAAAAAAATAATTACGTAATAACATGAAAAATACTAAATCAACAATTATTGCG
The DNA here is from genome assembly GCA_029862745.1 of Nitrosopumilus sp. Lineage (NCBI taxonomy): Archaea > Thermoproteati > Nitrososphaerota > Nitrososphaeria > Nitrosopumilales > Nitrosopumilaceae > Nitrosopumilus > Candidatus Nitrosopumilus sp. The sequence continues at coordinate 55,650 of JAOTWS010000008.1, forward strand.
ATCATATGAAAATTTCAATGAAAATTTGTAATTTTTGTAAAAAAAATTTCAAATTCTAAATCAGTATTTAATGACGAATTTAGCATCACATATGAAAATCTTAAAAATAAAGCAGGAAATAATTGAAAAAAACGATTAGATTTATTTAGCATACATGAAGTGTGAAATCAATTATGACAAGTATGGACAAGGCAGCAATAGCATTTTCAATTGCAATTGTTGTCGTAGGCGTAGCTGTTGCATTCTCTATGAGTGCAGTTCAAGATGCAGGTCCTGTAGTCTCTACTCCAACTGTTTCAGCTAAAACTGTGGAGCCAAAAGTGCAAGAAGACCCATTTGCAGATTTGGCAAACAAAGTAAAACAAGAAGCTCCAATGGTGAACGAGGAAAAGATGAAAGAGCCTGCAAAAGAACCAGTAAAAATGGAAGAAAAAGTAGAAGTTAAAGAAACTAAACCAATAGCAAAAGAACCAGCAGCACCACAAACACACAAAGTGGCAATCCCAGTAGGGACTGCAGTTCCAGGATGTGAAAGCAACAATGCATGTTATACACCAGCAGACATCACGATCAAAGCTGGGGATAAAGTAACATGGAATAATGTAGACACAGCAGCACATACAGTAACTGGAGGAAGTCCAGCAGACGGACCTTCTGGTGTATTTGATAGTAGTCTAGTCATGGCAAATGCAGATTATACATTTACCTTTAATGACAAAGGCAGTTACAAGTACTTCTGTATGGTACATCCTTGGATGGTTGGCAGTGTTACAGTAAACTAACCAAACTTTTTCCTTTTTTCTTATTTTATTTGATTTTTTCTTATTGTCCGGTTGTATGCCACACCAAATCTATGAGTTTCATCTCGTGCATACTGTAAAATTTTTAGCGAAGGTTTGTTTTTTGGGATTATTATAGGAGTTTTATTTTTTGGAGTGTAGACTTCCTCGTTTTCCTTTGCAAGAGAGATACATGGTAACTTTAATCCGAGTGACTCTAATGACTTCATAGCAGCATTAAGCTGTCCCTTGCCACCATCAATTACAACCAAGTCAGGAAGTTCAGAGTTTTCTTCCAACAACCTATAGTATCTTCTTTTAATTATTTCACCAATCATTGCAAAATCATCTCGTCCAGATACGGTTTTGATCTTAAATTTTCTATATCCAGATTTATCAGGAATGCCACCTACAAATCTAGACATGGACCCCACAGCAAAATCCTCACCATGATTTGAGATATCAAAACATTCAATGATGTTTGGAATTACAGGAAGGTTAAGAATATCTTTTAACTCTACCAATCCAGGATCTGTACCTGTAGAATGAATTAATTGGATATTTTTCATTATAAGATTTATGATGTTTTTTCTTTTCCCTTTGTTTGGAACAATAATCTTTACTTCAAACCCAGATTGTTCAGACAAGAGTGATTCTAGCAACATGTGGTTCTCTGGAAGTTCACTTACTAAAACGAATTTTGGAATTTTGTGAGTTGAATAATACTGGTAAAGAAAAGTGGAGAAAGAGTTGTCACCTACTAGATCAAAAAAGAATTTATCACTATCTCTGATCACACCATGTATCATTCTAAAATTCATTACAGTAGCAGCATGTTCTTTGATTCCAATCCCAAAGTACTCCTCGTTTGAATTTTCAACATATTCCATTTTTTGTTTGGTTTTAAGACTTCCAAGCCTAATTAGAGTATCACGAATATCTTTTGCTCTTTCAAATTGCTGTAAATCTGCCGCCTGATGCATCTCATCTTCTAATTTTTTTGTAAAAATTTTCATCTGATCTTTTCCTTTAAGAACATCCTCTAATGCAGCAATATGATTAGGATATCTTTCTTGTGCATTTTTGAATTCACATGGACCTTCGCAATTTCCCAAATGATATTCAAGGCAGACTTTTTTTGGAAGTGTTTTACATATTCTGATTTGGAATGATTTTCTCAGAGTACCAATTGTCAGTAACTTTGAGCTGCCCTGAGTAAATGGTCCAAATGTCTTTCCTTTACCCAAAAATTTTCCATCTCTTGTTCTTCTTGCCACTAAAAGCCTAGGATATTTTTCATGAGAGATTCTAAGATACGTATATCTTTGCTGGTCTTTCAATTCAATGTTAAATCTTGGCCGATATTTTTTGATCATGTTTGATTCTAAAAGAAAAGCTTCGCTTTCATTATCAGTTAAAACAAATTCAATGTTTGCAATGTTTTCAACTAATTTTTGTGTCTTGTAATTTTGGTTTTTCAAAAAATATGACTTTACACGATTTTTTAGATTCTTTGCCTTTCCAATATAGATAATTTTTCCATCAGAATCCTTCATCAAGTAGATTCCAGGATCAGTAGGGATTTGGATTTGAGATATATTAAAAGTCATTTTTTAAGCAATTTTTTCAAATATTTTCCAGTATAACTCCCAGGTGCCTTTACGATATCTTGAGGGGTACCAACAGCTACTACCATACCTCCTTCATTGCCACCTTCAGGTCCAAGATCAATTATCCAGTCGGAATTTTTAATCACATCCATGTTATGCTCAATTACTACTACAGTATTTCCTAGATTCACCAAACGATTCAAAACATCTAGTAATTTCTGAACATCTGCAAAATGTAATCCTGTAGTAGGCTCATCTAGGATATAGAAAGTCTTGCCGGTGCCGCGTTTTGATAACTCTGATGCAAGTTTTACTCTCTGAGCCTCACCGCCAGACAGAGTAGTTGAGGATTGTCCTAGTTTGATATAACCCAAACCTACATCATATACAGTTTGTAATTTTCGTTTAATTGCAGGAATATTTTCAAAAAAATTTAATGCCTCATATACAGTCATGTCTAAGATATCGGAAATATTTTTCCCCTTGTATAATACAGATAATGTTTCAGTGTTGTATCTTTTTCCTTTGCATTCATCACACTTTACATACACGTCTGATAAAAACTGCATTTCAATTTGTTTGACTCCATCACCATCACATGCAAAGCATCGTCCATCTGCCACATTAAATGAGAATTGCCCTGGAGCATACCCTCTTTCTTTTGATAATGCAGTGTTTGAATATAATTCTCGAATTGGAGTAAATGCACCGATATAAGTTGCAGGATTTGAGCGGGGGGTTCTACCAATAGGAGATTGATCTATTGCAATGACCTTATCAATATTTTCCAAACCTATAATTTCTTTATGACTTCCATAACGTATATTTGATTTGTTAAAGTGATTTTCCAATGTTTTAAGTAAAATGTCATTAATTAGGGTAGATTTTCCTGAACCAGAAACTCCGGTTACAGATACAAATAATCCTAATGGGATTTCAATATCTATATTTTTTAAATTATTTTCAGATGCACTCTTAATTATTAATGAACCATAACGATTACGTATTTTATCTTTTAGAGTAATCAAAGAATTATCTTTAAGATATTTACCAGTTACAGATTTAGTGTTCTTGAGAATATCATCAACAGATCCTTCAAACACCACATTTCCACCATGAACACCAGCTCCTGGACCCAAATCCACCATCCAGTCTGAATTTCGTATTACTTCCTCGTCATGCTCCACTACAATTACTGTATTTCCCAGATTTCGTAGTTTATGCAGCGTTTTAATTAGTCGGGCATTATCACGCTGATGTAAACCAATTGTTGGTTCATCAAGAACATACAAGACACCAGTAAGATTAGACCCAATCTGAGTTGCCAGACGAATTCTTTGGGATTCACCTCCAGATAAGGTAGAACTTAGTCTGTTTAATGTAAGATAATTCAATCCAACATTCATTAAAAATTCAAGACGTTCTTTAATCTCCTTTAAAACATCTCTTGCAATATATTGCTCATTTTCAGTTAATTTTAGTGTAGAAAAAAAATCATAGCAATTGTCAATGGACATATCACACACATCCATGATACCTTGTTCGTTGATTTTAACAGCAAGTGATTCAGGTTTTAATTTTTTACCATTGCAAACATTACAAGGGGTGTCTCGCATGAATTGTTTTAGCCATTCACGTTTTGATTCGGAATCAGTTTCTAGAAATACTCGCTGTAGATTTGCAAGTACTCCCTCAAACGCATTGGTATATTGCCAAGAGGAATCCCCAGATTTTGAGCGATAATTAAAATCAATTAGATCATCTGTGCCATTCATGATGATTTCAAAATGTTTAGGTTTTATTTTTTCGATAGGAGTCATCAAATCAAACCCAAACTTTTTTCCAACCGCCCTTAACGCTTGTTTTCTAAATGATGAAAAACGGCCACTCCATGGAATGATCGCACCATCTAAAATTGATTTTGTCTTATCAGGAACCACAAGATCAGCATCAAATTCCATCTTTATACCTAATCCATTACACGTTTTACACATTCCAAATGGCGAATTAAAAGAAAACGATCTTGGTTCTAATTCACCAACAGTCAGTCCACAATAAGGACATGCATTATTCTGTGAGAAAATTTTTTCAGATTTATCAGTTACAATCATTACATCTCCCTTTGATGATTTAATTGCAGTTTGAATAGCCTCAAATAGTCTAGATCTTTCTGATTTTTCAGTAGTCATTCTATCAACCACGACCTCAATATTATGCCACTTCTGCCTATCGAGTGGCGGAATTTCATTATCCAGGCTCAAAACTTCGCCATTTAAACGGATTCTAGAATAGCCATCTTTTTTGATTTGCTCAAATAATTTTTCATATGTACCTTTTTTTCTCTGTATTATAGGAGCTAAAATTAAAATTTGTTTTCCTGAAAAATCTTTGAGTACAGAATCACATATTCTCTCAACTGATTGAGTAGATACTTTTCTTCCACAGTTTGTACAGTATGGAATTCCAATTCTTGCAAACAACAGTCTCATATAGTCATAAATTTCAGTAGTAGTTCCAACTGTAGAACGGGGATTTTTGCTAGTAGTTTTTTGTTGGATTGCAATTGCAGGAGAAAGACCTTCAATAGAGTCAACGTCTGGTTTATCCATCATCTCCAAAAATTGTCGGGCATATGCAGAAAGTGATTCAACGTATCTTCTCTGACCTTCAGCATAGATTGTGTCAAAAGCTAATGTAGATTTTCCAGATCCAGACAATCCACTAATTACAACTAGTTTGTTTTTTGGGATATTGATATCGATGTTTTTTAGGTTGTGATGTCGTGCTCCACGAATTTTTAATTTATTCTCGGCCATCTTTGTATTTAATCTCCTTTTCTATTCTTTTAATTCTGTCTCTACACTCTATTGCTTTTTCAAAGTCTAAATCTTCAGAGTATTTTTTCATTTGTGCATCAAGATCAATAATATCAGCAGCAAGATCATGAACAGATTTTAATTTTGAATCATCTAATACGGTTTCTTGTTCAGGAACTGACTTAATAATTGTCCTAGGAGTAATGTGATGTTCTTTGTTATATCGAATTTGTTTTTCTCTACGACGATTAGTCTCATCAATAGTGTTTTTCATGGATTGAGTAATATTATTGGCATACATTATTACAGTGCCATTTACATTTCTTGCAGCACGACCACATGTTTGAATTAGACTGGTGAAATTTCTCAAAAACCCTTCCTTGTCTGCGTCCAAAATTGCAACTAGAGAAACTTCGGGTATATCTAGTCCTTCTCTAAGCAAATTGATTCCAACTAGAACATCAAATTCTCCCAGTCTCAACTGTCTGATTATCTCAGTTCGTTGCAGTCCTTCAATCTCAGAGTGCATGTATCTCACTCTGACTTGCTTTTTTGACAAATACTCTGCTAAGTCTTCAGCCATTCTTTTGGTAAGAGTAGTAACTAAAACACGTTCAGAGTGAGTGGATCTTTTCTGAATTTCTTTGATCAAATCATCCATTTGATCTTTTGTTGGTCTAACCTCAATTTTTGGATCAAGCAAGCCAGTTGGGCGGACTAGTTGCTCTGCAATAGTCGATGAGATTTTTCGCTCATATTCTGAAGGAGTAGCTGATACAAAAATAGTATTTTTAATATAATCTTCAAATTCCTCAAATTTTAGAGGGCGGTTATCAAATGCACTTGGTAATCTAAATCCATATGTGACCAATTCATTTTTTCTTGAATGATCACCCTTGTACATCCCATGAAGTTGAGGTAAAGTAACATGAGATTCATCAATTACCAAAAGATAATCATCTCCAAAAAAATCCATCAAACAAAATGCCTTTTCTCCAGACTTTCGACCATCAAAATGCCTTGAATAATTTTCAATTCCAGAACAATAACCTAATTCCTCAATCATCTCTAAGTCATATTTTGTTCTCATCTCTAGTCTTTGTTTTTCTAATTCATTTAATTCAGGAAGTCTTTTTTCTAACTCTTCTTTGATAGATTTGACAGCCATTTCCCTAACATCTTTTGCAATTAGATAATGCTTTGCAGGGAAAATTTTCATTTGAGATAAATTTTTTTTTTCTTTTAATGAAACATGATCAAGCAAGATAATTTTTTCAATCTCATCACCAAACATGGAAATTCTTACAATATCTTCAGAATATGCAGGTGTGACATCAATGGTATCTCCTTTAACTCGAAAATTTCCAGGTGCAACTTCAGTGTCATTTCGTTCATATCTTGCATCAATGAGTTTTCGAATAATCTCGTTTCGTTTTATTATATCACCAGTATTGATCATGATTGCAAGATCTTTCCAATCTTGTGGATTTCCAAGCGAGTAAATGCAAGACACGGTAGAGACAATGATAGTAGGTTCATCAGATAACAACATAGCAGTTGCCTCTAATCTCAATTTTTCAATTTTCTCATTAATTTGAGTATCTTTTTCAATGTATGTATCAGTCTGGGGCAAGTAACTTTCAGGCTGGTAATAATCATAGTATGATACAAAATAACCTACATTGTTTTTAGGAAAAAATTGCTTTAATTCCGAATACAGTTGAGCTGCTAGAGTTTTGTTATGAGATATGACTAGTGTGTTTTTTCCCGTCCTTGCGATAACATTAGCAATTGAGAATGTTTTGCCACTTCCAGTTACACCTAACAATGTCTGAACTGACCCCTTCTTTACACCTTCAACTAGCGTATCAATTGCCTGAGGTTGATCGCCTGTGGGCCCATATTCAGATACTAATTCAAAATGTAATGCTCGTTTCAACAGATCCAATCATCGAAAACTGAACTTATATCTAATGATCATCGAGTTATCACTGAAGGTTTACAATAATTAATATTAGAAGGCCAAAAGCAGCCAAATTTTTTGATATAAAAGAGAGGTTAATACAGTATTTACTAAAAGCAGAAAAACTACAAATCATGGCGATAGAATACCAATGTACCTCAAAAAACATCTCCAAACGTCATTAACATGCCAATCGCAGATACAAAGACATTTTTAGATTACAATGATATTGAATTAAAACGAAGTGATATCAATAAGTTTCAACCAGCTCGAGTAGTAAAGACAGATGATAAAACACAACTTACATGTGAAATCTCAAAGATGGTAAGTTTTACCACCAAATTAAGAACTAAAATGTTAAATTCAATATAAAGTACATTAGATGGTTTTTACCATATTGGCTCGTCAAACATTTCCAATCCATTTTTAGTTATCTCAAAACCCATAATTTTTAAAGTCTCTTTTGAAGTAGGAGAGTTTTTAGCAAGTATTTTTTTTGCAAGATTTATTCTATTTTCGACAGCCATATGCTGTCCAATTTTGTATTTTCCATAGAGAGAGTCTGGAATAACTTTGATTACTGCAACCGCATCTAAAATTTTCATGGTGGGCTGTATTGGTTCATATTTCCCCTCTGGCTGATATTTTTCCATAAGGCCATTTAGAGCAATTGCTTTTTCTTCTTTATTTATGACAATGGATGCTTTTCCTTTAATTACAACACTAATGTATAACGTATCTGCAAGTGATGCATTTTTTGGATCTTCAAAATAAGAAGGTAAAAATTCTAATTCTCTGTCAACTTCAAATCCAACTTTGCTGTTTTGACGGATATTTTTGATCTTTTCTCCTTTTACATGAGAATGCATGTATATAGAATTATTTAGATAGACAAAATTCATCGGAATTATTTGAGGATATCCGTTCTCATCAATACTAGAAATTCGCCCTACATGCTCTTGATCCAGAAATTCCTTAATTTTTTGATGAGACTTTATTTGTAAAATTCCAATCAGTTGCAACGATAATATTTTTATTTATAATATTATAAATCCAGATCATCAAGATTCCTAAAATACAAGTTAGATAAAAAATAAGTGTGAGAGATCATTATCTTGATGAGTTAAAAAACGATTTTAATTCATATTCAAATCAGTTAAAAAAATTAAAAACTAAACTTTTGAAAACGAAGTCAACAGAAACTCAATTAAAAATCATTAAACAGATCGATTCATTGGCAAACAAGATGGAAAATAACCAAAAGCAGTCAGTCAAGGTAACAAAATCAAGAATAAAGGAATTAAAGAAAAAATCGAAACGGTGAATTCAATCAACGGCATCTAATTCTCTAGCCAATATTTTAATTCCTAAGGTTTTGTATTCAATTGCTAAGTATTCATTTTTTAATCCCATAATACCTAATTAGCAACTAGTTACAAAAATGATCAAAACCAATAAACAGTTTACAGAGTTGACTTTTCCCTCCAAATAATTCATTAAGTTAAACGGTTTGACATAATTCATGGATAAACAAATTGGTAAAATTAATGAAGAGTATGAGGAGGCTATACAAAAAGTTCTAAACATTTTAGAAGAATGGGGTTCAAATTCTAAATTCATTTGGTTTCGTGAATTACATAGAATTACAGATATTGAAAAAGGGATACTTCGAAATATTCTCAACGAGTTAAAAAAATCCAAGGAAGTTAAAGATATGCACGGTACAAACAACAGAATATTTTTTTGCCTAACAAAATATTATGTCAAATGCAGAGACATTGAATTTAGGTTCAAAGGAAAAGAGATTATGCTCAGAGATGGAAGTAAAACTAAGATTATTCAGGGTGCAACAAATGCAACAGAGCGTACAAGAAAAAGAATAGAGAAGCAGAAAAGTAAACGTAAAGTAAAAGCATTTACAAAGGCTAGAAAAAAAAGACCACACAAATCATAAAGAATCTTCTGACTGTCTTTGGGTAAGATTTGATTCAGCACGTTTAATTTTTGCAGAGTGGGCAACGTCTTCAGTCATATCATATAGATTGTGAAGTTCCATGTTTGGTGTAAACTCATCTTCCTTTTCATCATCCAGATTAAACCCTAAATCTTCCAAAATTTCAACATTTTCCTCTAAGATATCAAGATATTTCTTTAAAGACTCTGGAAGGTCATCATCCATCATACATCATAGAAACAAGTAAAGTAAATGATTTTCTATGCGTTACGACATAAAACGCCATTTTATTTTTTAGATTTTTCTCTTAATGCAGGCATTACATGACTCGCAAATTTATCAATAGAGCCAAAATAGTTCTTGCCCCAGAATCTAATTACAAAATGGTTAACACCGGCATCCATGAATCTCTCAAATGTTGGAATAATATCTTCAGGAGTTCCTACTGCAGTAGATGAACGTGCAACTTTGTCAGGGATTTTTGTTGCAGCTTCCCTCATTTTTACAATCCAACTTTGATCAGACATGGAATATTCTGTAAAGTACTTTACAAAATCAAATCCTTCAATCTCTTTTAATCCATGCACTCTTAGGATTTCTGGTTTAAACAAACTAACTTTAACTGCTTCCTTCATTTTTGCCCATGATTCCTCTGCATCTTCTGAGAAATAGACATCAATGTCAAGTGCATATTGGAAATTATCTTTTTCTTCTTGAGTCCTGTTGTTTTTGTTCATAGAATCTTTAATTTGAGCAGCATGATCTTCAAAGAGCTCAGGAGTATAGCCAATTGGTAACCATCCATCACCAAGTTTTCCAGTTAATTCGAGAGTTCTCTTGCCACCAGATGCCATGTAAGTTGGTGGATGTGGTTTTCTAATTGGAGGAGCCTGCAAACATGCACCTTCAAGTTGATAATATTTTCCTTTGTAATCCACAGTATTATCAGGAGTAGATTTGTATAACGTATGAATAACTTCAATTTGTTCTGCCCATTTTGAAACTGGTTTTTCAAATGGAATGCAAAATTCTTTTAGATTTTGAGCTTCACCTGCACCAATTCCAAGTATTGCCCTTCCCTTTGAAATTCGATCAAGAGTAATTGCAGCCAATGCAATATTTGATGGATGTCTTCGGATTGCATCGGTAACACAAGTTCCTAATTCAACGTTATTTGTAACTGCAGCAATTGCAGATAACATTACCCATGGGTCTAAGACAGTTGCATTTTTCCATTGAGGGACATTGGTATGATCCATATAGAAAATTGAATCATATCCAGTTTTATCAGCAAGCATACAAGCTGTTAGAATTTGGTCTTCAGTATAGCCGGCTCTTGCAACATTTAACCCGTTTTGTATACCAAATTTCAGCTTATTTTGAGTCAAGTACATCTTTGTCAAAGTAATAGAATAAAAAGTTTAATCAAGCTGCCAATTTCGCAGTTTATCAAGAAAAATGAAAAAAGATAAAAAAAATGAATTTTTTACAAATTACCTGCTTTGATATCTTCAAGACATTTAATGACGTCGTCTTTTGATATTGGGATTGGATTTGGATCCAAATGGCCTCTATCAGTCATTACAGTGTCTGCAGCTTCAGAAACATCAGCTTTGAGGTCTAATTTGTCAAAACCAAGTTTTGCCATAGCTTCTTTGAATCTATCATAGAAGATTGACTTGTTATGTTTATGTGCAACAGTGGTACAAGAGGATAATGAATATCCATGAGGTATACCTTCGTTTGAGAATACATAGGACAAAGCATGTCCTAATGTAGTAGAGCAATTACCAAATCCCATTCCAGATAACATTGATCCATAAGGATAGTTTTCTGGTTTGTCATTCATAATGGCATCATAGAGAATCTCAAACGCTTGTTTGCAAAGAGTCCTTGTCAAGTCATTACCAAGTTTGCTATCATAGCCTTCGGTAGCTTGAGCACATGCATCACAGACAGAGCTGTTTATGACTTGTTGCGGAGTTCCTTCTAAGAAATAGGAATCAACAACTGCCATATCAGCTAGGAATCTATCTTCACGTAACAATTTCTTTTTTCCATCAAACTTCAAAACACAATACGTTGTCATTTCAGCTCCAGTTCCAAATGTTGTTGGAATTAAGATCTTTTCTTTTTTCATCTCTGGTGCAGCATATTTTACCACATCCATAGAACTTCCACCACCTAATCCAATTAGAACAGATGGGTTTTTGTCTTTGAATTTTGAAATCACAGTATTGACATCATCGATTGATGGTTCAGGTTTTACTTGATCATGTAACATGTAGTCCTTAATTCCCATTCTTGCAATCCATTTGTCAGAAAGCTCTGGTGGAACGGTTGTTACAATCAGGGCATTTTTAGGGTACTCTGTTTTACCAAGTGCATCTTCTCCAAAGTTGATAACTTTTGGAATGCGTACTGTATTCATGATTCAAAGACATCATTGATTATTATTATATGTTGCAACCTAAAACATGCGAGATAAGCAGTTTAGGTTACATTGTCTGGATATAAAATCTAGATCGGACAAGTATATGCATCAATTATAGCCACGTAATTTAATTCTGTAATTAATCCTTATTTCAAATTGCAGAAACTATGGTAAAATGTAATGATTTTCAAGAATATCTTAGCATAATGATTGGCAAGGCACCACCGCCAATGATAGGTTTGATTATTGATTTTTTGGTGATTGATACCAATGATTTTTCAGAATTACCAGTACAAAATTAGAACAAACTCGAGAAAATGTAAAAAGGATCAAAGAATACTTAACACGATATGTAATGGGCTAAAACAATATCATGAAAAGTAGCTCTGGATTATTGTAACATGCTAATATGGCACACCTTTATTTCTTTGAGATCTGAATGCCTCCAGATACCAATCAAACTCATCAAGGAATCTCTCAACTCTTTTATCATATTCTTGGGCCAACAGTTTGCCATCATCACCAAATGCTTCACTTACTTTGGATATTTGAAGTGAAGATGGAATAGAAGGAGAACCAAGTCCTGCAAAAATATGACGCAAATGCTGGGCTGCATTGATTCCTCCAAAGGGCCCAACAGAATAGGACACTATAGCAGAAGGCTTGAAAAAATATTCATCCAAGCAGCAGTCAAGTGTGTTTTTCATGGCTCCAGAAACAGTATGGTTATACTCAGTGGTAATTGGTACATACCCATCAGCAGAATCTATCATATCATGAAGTTTTTTGTATTTTGATTCAGGTTCTTTCATCTCTTTATACATTTTATCCAGAATCGGCAAGTCCAGCTGCATAGGATCGACTAACATTGTACGGTGGCCTCGTTTTGCAATCTTTTTTGTAATCCAATGGCTTACTTTTACACCATTTCTATCCTGTCTGACAGAACCCAAAATTATTGCAATATTCAATGAAACCTAAATCACATCTAAAAATGTACGTCATAAAGTTTTTTCCAAATTTATATCATGTTGGGAAAAATATTTTAAAGAAACACAAAACACTAGAGACATGAGATTTTTCTCAAAAGAAATCATTGTGGGGGATACTTGTCCCAAATGCAATATGAAATTTTCTGATTCAGAAAGAACAGTAAAACACATGAAAAAAGCACACTCTACAAAGAAAAAATTTGATTGTGATACTTGTGGGTTTAGAAACTAGTTAATCCTAATTTTACATATTTCATTCCTCTTTTTGACATAAAAACTAAAAAACCAATACATTTGTCGTATTCTTTCTATGAATTATCAAACCTACCTTGAACCTTTCAGATTACCTTGTATATGGATATTTTATTGACATCTGCATTGCTAGATCAGTAGATAGTAACCATATTGTTAACTGTCCATTAATTGATCCATCCAATAGAATCACAAGTTATTTTACTTCTATATTTTCTGAATACATCAATTTTTCAGCAGATACACCAATGAATAATTATCTAGAAAATTTCAAATAATTCTAGTACAAGGATACGGTATAAGAGAATTTAATCAAATATTCAAAACTAGATCTTTATTTGATATATATGAAAGTATTTTATAATGATTAATTTGGAAAAATTGTTTAATATTTTAAATTACTTTGGGTTAATCTGAATCAAAAATTTATTTTTACTATAATTGGTTTATCTGTGGTTGTAGCTGCAATTTTTTTAATATTTTATTTTACGTCAGAACCAACTACTGTTAACTCTGAACCAAATGATGTAATTTCTGATGTTGACCATGAACCTGAGATGTCACTTTCTACTGTGATGGAAACAAATGGACAAAAACATACCATACCTCTTGAAAAGATACGTGGAGGGGGCCCACCAAAAGATGGGATTCCATCAATTGACAACCCTATTTTTGCAAATATTTCAGATTCTAGTTTTATGGATGATTCGGATATTGTAATTGGATTGGAAATTAATGGAGACGTAAAAGCATATCCGTTGTTTATTCTGGTTTGGCATGAGATAGTAAATGATATGGTTGGCAACACTTCTGTGGCAGTAACTTACTGTCCTTTGTGTTATACAAGTCAGGTATTTGAGAGAATCATTGACGGCCAAAAAGTAGAATTTGGAACTTCTGGAAAACTGTACAACAGTAATTTGCTCATGTATGACAGAGTAACTGGATCATATTGGAGTCAAAGTCTAGGTATGGCAGTAACTGGACCTTTGTCAGGTTCTCAATTGAAAACAATCCCATTTGATCTAATTACTTGGGGTGATTGGAAAAAGTTACATTCAGATACATTGGTATTGACTACCAATACAGGTCATATCCGTTCGTATGCAACTGATCCTTATGGAAGTTATTATACCGAACCACGAATAATGTTTCCAGTTGAGAACAGCGATGATAGGATGCAGCCTAAAGAGATAATCATTGGATTCAGCCAGGGCGATATCTACAAAGCATACAAGCAAAAAGATATTGAATTTCACAAAGTCATTAATGATTCTGTAGGTACCACATCAATTCTTCTGATATCTGAACATGATCATAATTCCAGGATTTTTCAAAGAAACGTGGGTGGTGATCCTTTGGAATTTGTTTATGATAATGGTGTGTTGATTGATTCTAAGACAAAATCCGTATGGACGTATGACGGCATGGCAGTTTCGGGTCCTATGGCTGGAACTGTCTTACAAAGAATACCAATTCATCCTGGATTTTGGTTTGAATGGGTCGCATTTCATCCAGATACCCTTGTTTATGGTGAATCCTAAATGAAACCAATAAAAAAAGGGATTATTGTAGGAATCCTTACTGTTGTAGTATATCTCACCATAGTGATTATTACAACACCTGCACTAGATCCTTGGAATGCAGTTAGTGCTTCATTTCAGCTAAACTCAATTATAATAATTGGAATGGGTGTTGGTATCGGACTACAGATCTTTCTTTCTGAAAAAAGCAAGATGCTTGGGTGTAGACTAGATGTAAAAAGAAAAGCATTCGGTGTAAACTCTGGAAGTACTGCAGCTACTTCGTTTTTTTCATTTTTTTCACTGGTTCCACTAGGTTGTTGTGGTTGGTGGCTATATGCACTATCTTTACTTCCAAGTGTTATTGGGACTGGTGTATCCGGAATATTAATTGAATACAGTCAAACTCTTTCTTATTTTGGATTGGTGGTGATTTTTACATTTAATGGACTAACTGCATACAAACTACATAAGGAAACGAAATTACAAAATTTTAAAAATCAAGAAGTTTGATCACATACACCACAACAATTTTTTCTTGTACCAAACTAAATAAAACAGCTAGCATAAGGGTTTTTTAAAAGAAAGAAATCATCATTCAATTTTAGTATTTTTCACAATAATTAATACAATTAGTTTCCACCAGCTAAATTATTAAAATTAATCTTGCATTCAGCATTTAGTCCTTTGACCATGTAAAAGTAGGTTACAACTAAAATTCCAATAGAAAGCATTCTAAGTGGAATTTCATAATTTGCCAAAAACGCAGTTGCAGCTCCTCCCACTGCCCCAAAAACTGAGATTATTGTAAAACCAATGGAGCCACAGCTACATGCTCCTGCACTTGCTCCAATTATAGATCCAAGAAACCCAGAACTCATTTTTTTCTTACTAGATTTTAAAATTTGTATTCTATAGATTCCCATACAAAGTACTAACCAGTAAGAAATGAAACTAGCACAACTAGCAAAAATCCAAAAGCAGAATAATCTGGGACAAACAATACAAGTCTAGGTTGAATGAATAGATATTATGAAATGTAAGACAATGGAATAAACATTGTAGTAAATATTCCAACTGCTAATCCTGTGTATTTTGGATTTGAGAAAACCAGTTTCAGTGCAAGTTTGTGCTCCAATTCTATCCCAACTCCTCTTCAACATATTAAAATTTTATACAGAATCACATGTGCTTTTAATTACAAAGTCTATTGTTGACATTATAATAAACTTGGTAATAATTTGAAGATATCAATTCCTAAAATTTTGGAATGACTTTAGATTTTGCAGTTACTGCTACGATGCTTATGATTGCAACAGCTAGTATCATCATTGCAATTGTACCAAATTCTGGAACAACGTTTGAAAATACTACTTTTTCACCAATTGGCCCTGTTTTAGGATC